>DATNEI010000065.1:0-21287 GCA_035606795.1 Pyrinomonadaceae bacterium | reverse complement strand
CCGCCTCCGCCACAGACGTCAGCTCCTTTGCCGCCGACGCAGGTTGTCTCGGCACCACTCGCGCCCTCGGCGCCCTTAGCGGCGCCGTCAGGCCCGATCACACCGCCGCCGGCAGCAACCGCCGCCGTTGCCCAGCCGAGTCAACCATTGCCGCCGGTCGCTGCCGCCCCGAAAAAGAAATCAAAGCTGCCGTTGATTCTGGGAATTCTCGTCGTGCTGTTCGTGCTCGGCATCGGTGTTATAGCCGCGGCGTATTTTCTAGTTGTTCGGCCCAGGCTCGCGGCGCGAAACGTTGAAACACCGGTAGCCACCGCACCGGCGCAACCGGAACCCGGGATACCGACAACGACAGCAACGCCGACCGAAGCTGCAAAACCTGCGGACGAGCCGCCGCCTTACAATGCGCCGGCTGGCGCAGTGCAATACGTCAATTCGAAAGATGAACTGAGCGGGAAGCTGGCCGAGAACTTTGTCGCTTTCAATTTCTATTACCCAAGCCGTTGGGTGAAAGTGCCGAGCGCCGAAAACTTCGTGACGGTGGAACGACGTCTGCCGCCGGACTTTACGCAAGAAAGATTCGGCGTAGCACCGTGGTATGCGCCGGCAGACACAACCACATTCGATGACGCTTTCTTTAAGACACTGGTCGCGAAGGACGATGCAAACTTTGCGAAGAATTATCCCGAATATCGCAAGGTGTCCGAGGGCGCAACCAAAGTCGGCTCGTATGACGCGTATGAATTGCGATTCGAATCGACTTCCCGTGGCACGGATAAAGGTGACTTGACGATCTGGGGGCGCGAGATTTTCTTTCCACCGCGCGCAGGCGAAAAGAACGGAATCAAGTTCCTGATCCTGACCACTTCGTTGGCGCCTGAGTTGAAGAGCATGGATGACGTGGGCGTCAAAGGCGAGTTGCCCATGCTGCTCGAGTCTTTTCGATTCGGGAAATAAATATTTGACATTTGTCATTTGACATCTGCCATTGGTGAATTTCTAACAGCTGTTCGTCGTGATCCGAATAGGCTGTACCAGATAACCAAATGACAAATCTCAAATGAGAGATGTCAAATAATCTTTCTCACCTCTTTCATACCAAATGAAGATCATTCTCGGAGAGGATCGCGGCGGAAAACTGCTGAACGAGCGGGCTTTCACCAGCGATTCCGTTCTCATCGGTCGCGATCCCGCCACCTGTCATTACTTTTTCGAGCAAAATAAGTGGCCGATGGTTTCGCGGAAACACACCGAGTTCCGGGTCGCCGACGGCAAGTGGATCGTTTCGGATTCGAACTCACGATTTGGCACATTTGTAAACGGACAAAAGATTACCGGCCCGACCGAAGTGCGAGTCGGCTCGCACGTGCAGCTCGGCCCCGATGGGCCAATTCTGCGGGTCGTCAGTATCGAACAGACGCCGTCAGAGAAACCCTCGTCGCGGCCGACGGAAGTCGATCGCATGCCGACCGTGCGCGATGCTCCTGCGTCCGCGGCTGCTCCTGAAGCGCGCGAGAAAATTCAGCCTCCGCCATCGCCACCGCAACCTACTCCGCCGGCGGCACATCGACCGGCGCCGTCGCCGGCTCATCTCGAGTTAGTCGATCCACAATCGGAAAAAGTACGTCGGTTCGAATTGAACAAAGAGGTGTTTCGGCTGGGTCGCGATCCTGAGGGCGACGTGGTCATCGACGCAGCGGCGGCCGTGGTTTCCCGTCGTCATGCCGAGATACGACGCGCCGAGGGTCAATTTGCGGTTGTCGATCTGAAAAGCTTCAACGGCACACTGGTTAATGGCCAGCGCATCACCGGTACAGTCAATCTCTTCGACAAAGATCGGATTCAACTTGGCACCGGCGGGCCGCTCCTGCGCTTAATCGATCCCGCGCATCCAGCCCCGGCTCGGGCCGCACAACCGGACGCACTCGCGACGCCTCAACCAATTCCCTCAGAGTTCGGCCAAATCGCTGCCATGGCTCGCAGGCAAACGATCGTCTCGTCGTCAGCCTCGCTGCCGCCGCAGTCAATACCCGCTGCGGGGCAGTCGCAACTGCTCACGCGAGTGTCGTTCGACCATCGAGCACAACTTTCCGTGGGGCGTGCTGCGGACAACGACATCCGGCTGGACGGCCTGCAGATTTCGAATCATCACGCGCGCTTTGCCCGCAACAACGGCAACGTCGAGGTCGAAGACGCCGGCTCGACGAATGGGGTGTACCTCAACGGCGAGCGCATCAGCAGCCGGCGGGCGGTCCAGCATTCCGACGTAATCCAAATTGGCCCTTTCGTTTTGCAAGCCGACGCGCAATACGGCGTGGCGGTTTACGACACGCGCTCAAAGACGCGCATCGATTGCATCAACATCGTCAAGGTTGTTCAGAATCGTTCGGGCGGCGGCTCGATCAGGCTGCTCGATGACGTCTGTCTCACGGTGCAGCCGAACGAATTCGTGGGTTTGCTCGGCCCGTCCGGCGCCGGCAAATCAACTCTGATGGATTCGCTCAACGGCATGCGCCCGGCGACCAGCGGCAACGTGCTGGTGAACAATCTCGATCTGTATCGCCACCTCGATTCGCTGAAACAGTCGATTGGCTATGTGCCGCAGGACGACATCATCCATCGCGAGCTGACTGTCTATCGCACTCTCTACTACGTCGCGCGGCTGCGTTTGTCGAGCGACGTCTCGACCAAAGAGATCGATCAAATCATCAACGAAGTGATGGATGTAACCGGTCTCTCAGAGCGGCGTGACGTGCCGGTGAGCCAGCTTTCCGGCGGCCAGCGCAAGCGTGTTTCGATTGCGGTTGAGTTGATCACAAAACCATCGGTGATCTTTTTGGATGAACCGACGTCGGGTCTCGATCCGGCGACCGAAGAAAAGATCATGAAGCTCTTCCGGCAAATTGCCGAGAGCGGTCGCACCGTTATTCTCACGACGCACGCGATGGAAAACGTGAAGCTCTTCGACAAGATTGTCGTGCTGATGCGCGGCAAGCTGGTGTTCTACGGCGCGCCCCAGGAAGCGCTGGCGCACGTCAAAGCCGAAAGCTTCAAAGACCTCTACGACAAGCTCGAGGATCCGGTTGATAAACGTATTGCCGCGCTGCCGGCGCCGCCGCCGAACGCGCCGAAATCTCAGAAGCAACAGTTCAAACAACAGCGGGAACAGATCGCCGAAGAGGTGGCGGACAAATGGAAGCGCGATTTCCAGGCGACCGATCAGTACCGCCGCAATGTCATCGAGCCTTTGAGCGTCTTGCCGCGCGATGGCCGCGCGGTCGCGCCGCCGAAACGCCGGATGAGTCCGGTTGATTCGATTCGACAGTGGGGCACGCTGACGCGTCGTTATTTCGAAGTCCTCAGCCGCGACAAGTTCAATCTGCTGATTCTGTTTGGCCAGGCACCGGTCATTGCGTTTCTGACTTACCTGATTGTTTCCGCAAAGCTGCCGCGCGATTTTCCCTACTTCATGCTCGGCCTGGTCTCGATTTGGTTTGGTACGTCGATCGCTTCGCGTGAAATCATCCGCGAGCGGGCCGTGTACACCCGCGAGCGCATGGTCAACTTGCGCCTGTTTCCCTACGTCGCGTCGAAGTTGTTCGTGCTGTCGGTGATCGTTTCGTTACAGTGCGCGCTCTTGTTCGCAAGTATCAAATTTTTTCACTACACCGGACTGATGAGTTTGCCGGGGTGGGCCGTGCCGCAATTCATCGTGATGATCATTGCGTCACTGGTCGGGATCTCACTCGGCTTGTTTGTCTCGGCGATCGTGAAGACTTCCGAGATGGCCACCAGTCTCATCCCTCTCATTCTCATCCCGCAGATCATTTTTTCAGGACTCGTCGGCGTGCCGCAGGGCGCCGCCAAAGCTGTCGGTTCGATCATGCCCGCGACGTGGGCTTTCGACGCGTTGAAGCAGTTCTCGACGCTCGATACGTTGGATGAAGAGGGTTCCGATCCTGAAGGCGAGAATAAAGGCCGCGGCTTGTTCAAGCACTACGAAGACATCAATGATCAAAATATCGAAAAGGCCCGCGACGATGTGGCCCAGTACAAGAAAGACGCGGAAAAAGACCTCAAGGACTACGAAAAGAAGATGAAGGACTACGTCGCGGACTTGAAAGCCGGCCGCTCAGCAGATCAACCCGACGCTCCGAAATTGAAGCCTGTGCCCGAAGTGAAAGGTGCAGAAAAAGTCCCTGAGGATTTGAGCAATTACATCAGCTTCCTGCATCCGTGGGGGTTTTGGTTCCTCGATCCATTCATCTTGCTACTGATGTTCTTTGTGCTGGTGATCGCGACGATCATCACGTTGCGGGCGCAGGATATTTTGTGATTTGTCCCGTTCTTAAACCCACCGTCATTCAATAACCAGCGACCCAGCTTTGCCCCAAAAGTGCCGGTTGGAAACCATCGTGGGGACTAACGGATAGAAGAAGTATCGCGTATCTATAAATATTTCGCCGCTCTGCGGCGATGATCAGCTACGCATTCTCGTAAACAGCCCTCTCCGGTTTTTGAGGCTCAGCCAGCCAGCGTTGGAAAAGCATTGACACGCACCATCAACTTTGATATCTAGCGCCCATTCTTAACGACTTGGGCCTCCCGATCCTCAACGATCCCTAGACCCACGCCAGCAATCACACTTCATTCGATCGAGCACTGGGCGGGTTAACCGGTTTCTCAGAAAGATCCCGCATCGGTGTGCCAGGTTATCAGACGAGGGATAAGCAAATGGGATTTTTTGTGTTCTTAATTGACCTATTCCGCCAAACGGCGCGTTCCGCGTATTTCCGGCTGAGGGAGTTTTACTATCGCTTTTTTTCTGAGGTCCCAATTATTGACGAAAGAGCACAGTACATTAACGAGTCGATTACGATCAGAGGCCCGACGCTGCCCACTGGAACTGTAGAAGTGATATATGCCAGTTTGCCAGGTCTCGAAGCCGTTGATAACGCGGCGACAGGCACCGCGCTAGGCGCCGGCAACATAACAGTTACAAGCCAAGTTCCTGACAATGCAGTTTCAGGTTTGGTCAAAGTTCGTCAGGGCGGGGTTGAGAGTCTCCTCAGTTTGCGTAGACTTGAGATCCGCAATCCAGTCATTGATAGCCTTGTCCCCCCGGGGCCATTAATCGAACCGATTGCGCTTGTTGGCCATGGATTTAGCGACGTCTACTCTCACACAGTCAGCTTTGGCAGTGTTCCTACTCCTGCCGGAAGGTCTACGGATGGGTCGGGACATCGCCTTCCTTCGCTGACGATACCTCCTGCCGCGCCTAGTCCAGGGGACATTGTTGTAGTTGTTAATCGTCCTTCTGGTGGCGACCTTACCAGCAGGCCTTTTCCATATTACAAAGGACGTGTTGTCGGTGATTTCATGCCGGTCGAATTCCATGAGGAAGGCGGCTGCGGTGATCTCACATTAGCGGTCGACCCCCCCGATGGATTAGTTCAGAACTTCACGGTTATGAGAGGAGGACGCCCTGTTCACGATGGGAGTTTCCAGGTCCACGAGAAAATTGGCGGAGTTGCGCTTTCTCCCTTGTGTGGTCAACTGGCGAGATTAAGTTTTATAGGGGGATCCACATTTGAACTCGAAATTCTTGATACACACCGGTGGACAAGGCTACGTAACTTAACAGACGTTCTCGCAGCCACAGGTTTCGAGGCGTTTCGGGAGCCTAAGCTCTATTTCTCAACGGACTGCACTATCGTCGCTCTCATTAGTGTCGGGATAGGAGGGGGCAGAATCACTGTGTTTTATGACTTATTAGATCCTGGTAGCCGTGGAGTTTTAGGAAGAGGTGTAGATGAACGCGGTGCAGCTGTAGGTGAGTTCCCTGACATTCCGGATTTTTCAGCCCAAGTTACGAATGAAGTTGAGAGCGGACGTCAAATGATCCATTACGCCGTTGGAACAGGACGAACTTATAAAGTAGCCATAAAGGAGCCAGAGACGTTTGTTGTTTGAGCCCATCCGATTTCGCCGCGACAGACCAAACGGGGAGACGATTCTGGTAGTGGTGAAGGAAATTCTGTCGAGCTCTACCCCTTCGGCGGCTGCTTTTTGTAAATGAAGAAGTAGAGCTGATTCGCCAATCCCAGGCTGAGTGGCTTTAGAGCGTTGTACTCCTCGATTGCCGCTTTCTTGTTTCCCGAATTCAAATAAGCGAATCCAAGATTGAAGTGCGCGCCGGCGTAATCCGGTTTCAAGCGAATCGCTTCCTGGTGTGCGGCGATTGCTTCTTTCCATTTCCCCAGTTGACCGTAAGCAAAGCCGAGATTGTTTTGCGCGGCCGGCCAGTCAGACTTCAATTCCACTGCGCGTTTGGAGGCCGCCAGGGCCTCGTCTTTCTGTTTCAAACGGCTGTAGGTGATGCCGATATTGAAGTACGCTTCCGCCAAATTCGGATTTAGTTCCGCAGCTTTTTTCAGCGGCGCGAGCGCTTCGTTGAGTTTGCCGAGGTTGTTGTAGACCCATCCGAGGTTGCTGTACGCCTCGGCATAATCAGGCTTGAGTTGAATTGCGCGCTGCAACGGCGCGACCGCTTCGGTCCAACGCTTTAACTTGCCGAGCGCATACCCCATGTTGTTGTTCGCTTCGGCATCATCCGGTTTTAAACGAGTCGCCTGGCGATAAGCTTCGACCGCTTCCGGTAACTTGCCGAGCTTGTCATACATCCAGGCGAGGTTGCCGTACGCGTCAGCATAATCCGACTTGTACTGAACGGCTTTCTTGTAAGCATCGGCCGCTTCCGCGAATTTTTCCTGACGACGATAGGCGTCGCCGAGATTGTTGTAGGCTTCGGCGTAATCGTATTTGACTGCGATCGCCTGCTGATACGCAGCAATGGCTTCGTCATTCTTGTTCGCATTGTAGGCGTCGACGCCCTGGTCGAAGTAGACGAGACTAAGAGCGCTCTTCGCCTCGGTGTTGTTGGGCGCGAGCGTCAGAGCTCTCTTGAGCGGCTCGATTGCGTCCGCCCAGCGATCAAGTTTCAGGTAGGCGTTACCGAGCGCGGTGTAGGCGTCGGCCCAATCCGGTTTCTGTGCGGTGGCTGTCTTCGCCGCCTCGGCTGCTTCGTTGAACTTGCCGAGATTGAAGTACGCTTCACTCAGGTTCAGGTAGGCTTCGGGGTAGTTCGCCTTTTGCTTGATTGCTTTTTGATAGAGCTCAACGGCTTTGTCGTAGTGAGCTGCATCGAAAGCTTCGTCGCCCTGCCGGTTCAACTCCTGCGCGTCCGCGACGCGACGGGCCGCGCCGCCGAGTGGCGGTCCTCCGAGTCCCGAATCAGTACCGCCCCCGGTATTGGTTTCACGTCCGCCGCCCGTCTCACGTCCGCCACCTGTTCCCGTCTGCCCGCCGGTTTGATGTTGCGTACGGGTAACCGTCACGCGCGCGACCGTTTTCTTTTCCAGCTTCCGCGCATGATGCGCAACGGTCTTCGGCGCGGTGAAAACGCCGCGACCTGACCGCGATTCGACATCGGCTGCGCTCGCGAGTTCTGAACTCGAGCCGCCGGTAATGTCTTGTGCGAGTGAAACCATAACCGGCGCGATGCCGCACAACGCGAACGCCAGCACTAACGCCGATAATCGAGAAGCTGTTGAATAAGCCGTCATCAGGTTTGGCCACTTGGCCGTTTCATTGAGTCTACTGTGCGCCTGCCACCACGACAAGCATTAGAGTGACGGCGCGCTTCCTTGCGTTTGCCGTGGCCGCGACATTTAATGAGTTTCATGGGTTCTCGCGTAGCAGCAGGGGCGCTTCTTGCATTACGGATTTTCTGCGTTGGGTCCACTCTGTGGAACGCGCGCGCCCAGGAATTCTTGCCGTCGCCGCCAGCCGACAAGACCCTGATCTACATTTTGGACGCGGACCACAAACTGGCGCCGCTGCCGTTCGAAGCCGGCCATACGCCCTTGAAAATCTCGGAAACTGCGAAGAGCTCGAAGACCAGCTATCTGGAAATCAGCGGCGAAAAGGCCGCCACGACACTTCCGGCAAGCCCCCGGCTTTTTCTTTTCACCAGTGAACGTCAGGGAACGCATCCGCCGTTCATCGTATGGCTGACGCCCCGACGCGGCGCGCGGCGCGCCAGGGCCGTGACGCAGGCCGGCATGGCTGGTTTCGCGATTGATTCCGCGGAAATCGTGATGCCGACTGTCCGCGTGCTGGCAAAATCCGGCGATGAAGTGTTCATGGAACTGGGGCCGCGAACTTCGCTTATGCCGGGTGAATATGCCATTATTGGCAACGACCTGACACGCATTGCGACCTTTCGAGTGGCGACAGCGTCGATGCCTTAATCGGAAGTTTTAAGACGATGGCGACTGAATCAGATTCAAAGAATTCCGGCTTCTTCACGCCGATGAGAATTGTGACCTTGTGCGCAATCGCAGCAGTGGCGGTGGCCATTTGGTTGTCGCGTGGGAACACCAGCCAGCCGGCAAACCAGACTGGTGCGACAGGCACAGCGTCTTCAAGTCGCCCGGCCACGTCAAACCCCGTCACAATTACAAAACCTAGTGCGGTGGCTCCGAATGCCGCGCCGCCGGTGGCTGCGGCGGTCCAGCTGGCGGATAGTATCCGCGACACAAAAGTGAAGACGACTGACGGCGGCTCTTTGAAGCTGGCCGATTTCAAAAACAAAGTAGTGGTCGTGAACTTGTGGGCAACTTGGTGTGGGCCTTGCCGCATGGAGATGCCGGACCTGGTGAAGTTGAATCAGGAATACAAAGGGCGCGGGCTGGTGGTGCTGGGCGTGGCGACCACCTACAACGAGCACGACAATCTCGATCAGGTCAAAAGTTTTCTCAAGACGCAGAAAGTGGATTACAAGGTGCTTTGGGACGACGGAGCATTGGCCCAGCCGCTGGTGCAAAGCGTGAATGGCCGCGGCGTCATACCGCAGAGCTTCGTTATTTCGCGGGACGGAAAGATCATCAAGCACTTCGAGGGATTCAACGCTATGACCACGCCGGCGCTGATGCGGCAGGTAGTCGAAGACGCGCTGGCCGATAAAGGCAAGGCGTAACGTCCAGTTCAGAGTTCAAGCTTTAGCTTGCCGCTGACGCGACCAGCCAAACTGAAGTTTGAACTCTTAACTTTTTGAGGACTATTTCTTGAGTACCAACGTAAAAGAGAAGCTTCAGGGTGAACTCGACGAGCTGGAAACTGAGCTGCGCGTACATCTGCCCAAAGAGATTAAGCGCGCGCGCGAGTTTGGCGATCTGCGTGAGAACTCTGAGTACCAGACGGCGTTACAGCGGCAGACGATGGTCAAGGCGCGAATTCGCGAGTTGCGACAGCGACTTAGCGAAGTCGCCTCAATCGATCTCTCGAAGGTGCCGCGCGGCAAAGTGGGGTACGGCTCAGTCGTGGTTCTGTATGATGGACAGCGCGAAGAGGAAGTGAGTTACCGGCTGGTGACGCCAGAAGAATCCGATCCACCTGCGGGATTGATTTCTACCGTGTCGCCGGTCGGCCGCAGTCTGATGGGTAAAGAAGAAGGTGACGAAGTGACCGTGACGACGCCGGCCGGCTCGCGCACCTTCGAAATCAAAAGTCTGAAGACGCTTCACGACGCCCCGCAGGGTTGAGCGCAAGGCTTTTTCCGGCATCACCGGTTTCATTGACACCCCTCACCATCGTTTTTATCATTCTCTCAGCACGACCGGTTTGTAGTTTCCGAGACAAGTACGCCGCGTAAGTATGTTTGGATCGAGTATAGGACGAGCAGGACAACGAATCATCGATGCGATGGTGCGTTGGCTGGCGCGTGGTCACATTAATCCGAACTTCCTGACATTTATCGGCGTAGCTATTAACGTTGCCTCGGGACTGCTGTTCGGTTACGGAATGTTCTTCTGGGCCGGCGTGGTTCTGATCGTAGCGAACCTGTTTGACATGCTGGACGGCCAGGTGGCGAGGCTGTCGGGTCGCGTAACAAGTTTCGGCGGTTTTCTTGATTCGTCGCTTGATCGCCTTTCGGACATGGTCGTGTTCGTGGGCCTGATGGTCTTTTACGCGCGCGACACTCAGTTTCATTCGACGCTGAACGTATTTCTCGCGGGCGCCGGAATGATGGGTTCGATCATGGTGAGTTACGCGAGCGCGCGCGCGGAAAGCATCATTCCGAAGTGCGATGTGGGATTCCTGCGGCGGCCAGAGCGCGTGGTGCTTTTCATTATCGGCGCGCTGACCACACATCCGGGCTCGCACAACTTTTTCCTGAATCGCATGCCGGCGGTTTTGTGGGTTCTGGCAGTTGGATCGTATTGGACGTTTGCGCATCGCATGTATCACACCTGGGTCGAATTGAATCGATCAAAACTTGAAGCCGCCCCGGAAGCGGCGCCGAGCGCCTCGGGTACTCCGCCGCTTGCGCCCGAGCGGCGTCCGGAAGCGACCTTGGCGGCAAAAACCGGATAGAGTTCACGTCTTTGTGTTTTCTATCGCTTAACTCTTGACGAACTATTGGTCTCAGTCTAATTTACTCGCGCACTTTTTTTGAGGTAAAGCAATCTTGATTATCTGCCCCGCTTGCGGCTCTTCTGTCGATAGACACCTTAGTGAGGGTTGTCCTAATTGCGGCGCGCGTGCCGTTGGGCCGCCGCTCGCCAAACCCGAACATCAACTTGTCTCGTACAGCGCCGCCGGATTGACCGCTGCCATCGGTGGTTTAATGACGCTCGGTTTCCTGACGTCAACAGTCGTGGCCTGGATCACCAAGATGGGAGCAGCCCCACGGTTCTGGTTAATCATGAATGCGGGCGAGACCGCGGCATGGCAACTGAAGTGGATTGCCCTCCCGTTCGCGCTAGCCGGCGTGTGGGTCGGAAGCAAGTCGGTGACCGCCATCAAGAATGCGCCGGCACAATGCGGCGGTTTGCGGGTTGCGCGTGCAGGTTACGCAGGTGCGATCGTTACGACTCTGGTGGTTGCGACACTAATCGGCATCACCGTCCCGCAGCGCCTGCGCCGGCATCAATGGGCGTTGGAAGCCGCTGACAACGCGCGCGCGTACACAATGTCTCGAGCGATCCTCGAATACCGAGAACTGCACGGCACGATTCCGGCGCAGGACGATGTGCTCTCGCAATTGCGCACCTTGCCGGATCCTGACGGCTCAATTGCCGAGGCGTTGCGTTATGTCGACGCGAACGGTTATCAACCGATTAGTGTGCTCGCGGCAGCGGCGCCAAAGAGCAAGACGCTCGCCCGTGGTGTCGCAATTCGCAAAGCCTCTCTGGAGACGACGCCGGATCCGCTGGCCTTTTCCCTCACGAATTATGAATTGCGGCTGCCGGGCGCTGACAAAAAGTTAAACACGGAAGACGACTTAATCGTCAGTGATGGCCTTGTCATGACGGCGTCCGAGTTTGCCGCCTACCGAGTTCCTCGTTCCAGTGCGCCATAGCCATGTCTTTTCTGGCTCGCTTGCGAAGAAAAAAAGAAGATCCTGAAATCGCCCGCCGCCGAATCCTTTTGGAAGCCGGACGCCTGGGTGAAGCGACTGTGCTTGAGACCAACGACGATGCCGATGGCAACGTGATGCTGTCGTACAGTTACAGCATCGGCGGCGTCGACTATCACACATCCCAAAAACTCGACGAGCATCAAGTCCTGCGCAAGTACGACTACTTGCCGGGCGCCCGCGTGGCCCTGCGCTACGATCCGCGCAGACCTGCAAATTCATTCGTTGTCTAAAGCTGCCAATTGTCAGTGGTCAGTTGTTAGTTGCTTGTGATACACATCTAGATCTGAGAAATGAGCGACGAACAACTGACGACTGACAACTAACAGCTCTTTCGTGTTTCGCAAAATCCTAATCGCAAATCGTGGTGAGATTGCGGTGCGCATTATTCGCGCATGTCGCGACTTGAATATCTCGCCCGTGGCTGTTTACTCCGAGCCGGATGCCAACGCCTTGCACGTGCGGCTGGCGGATGAAGCGCACTGCATCGGCCCGGCAGCATCTACCGAAAGCTATTTAAAGATTTCATCAATACTCGACGCCGCCAAAAGCGCACAGGCGGAAGCGATTCATCCCGGCTACGGATTTCTGGCTGAGAATGCTCACTTCGCCGGCGCCGTTAACGAAGCGGGGTTGATTTTTATTGGCCCGACGCCGGACGCGATGCAGGTAATGGGATCGAAGACCAGCGCGCGCCGAGCGGCGATCGATGCTGGCGCGCCGGTCGTGCCGGGCACGACTGAGGCGTTGCAGAGCTACGAAGAAGCCCGCGAGGTGGCGCAGAAGTTTGGCTATCCAATCATGCTTAAAGCTGCCGCGGGGGGCGGCGGCAAGGGCATGCGCGAGGTTGGCGACGAAACAGAATTGCGGTCAGCGCTGGAAGCTGCACAGTCCGAGGCGGCCTCGGCATTTGGCGACTCGGCCGTTTACCTCGAAAAAGTTGTTGAGAAACCTCGTCACATCGAGATTCAGATCTTCGCCGATGCGAAAGGCAACTATGTACATTTGGGTGAGCGCGAATGTTCGATTCAACGGCGGCATCAGAAGGTGATCGAAGAGTGTCCCTCGCCTTTGAACGATCCGGATTTGCGTAGCCGCATGGGTGAGGCCGCCATTAAGATTGCCAAAGCGGTGGATTACGTGGGCGCCGGCACCGTCGAGTTTCTTTTCTCAGATGTCACGCGCGATTTTTATTTTCTCGAAATGAACACGCGTTTGCAGGTTGAGCATCCGGTGACGGAACTTGTGACGGGCTTCGATCTGGTCCGCGAGCAAATCAACGTTGCTGCCGGCCAGCCATTGTCGTTTTCGCAGGCTGATGTTCATTGGAACGGTCATGCGATCGAATGTCGAGTCTATGCGGAGGATCCCGACAACAATTTTTTCCCGTCGCCGGGCCGCATCTCTCATCTGCGCGTGCCCGCCGGACCCGGGATTCGCGACGACAGCGGCGTGAGCGAAGGCGACGAGGTGTCGATCCATTACGATCCGATGATTTCGAAACTCGCGACGTGGGGACGCACGCGCGCTGAGGCCATCGATCGCCTGCGCCGCGCGCTTGATGAGTACGCAGTGGGCGGCATCAAGACCACTCTGCCGTTCTTTCGCGACATCGTCCGCGACGAGGAATTTATCCAGGCGAAACTCGACACGGGTTTCATTCCGCGATTCTACGAAAGGCAAGAGCGTGGCACGGGCGTCACGCCCCTGACTGCTCACGCGCGAGATGCGCGCGCCACCCAGGACATCGCGATTATTGCCGCGGCGCTCTCTTACGCCGATGCGCAAAACACGTCTGCGGCAAATCATCGCGAGGCGCAAAGCAAGTGGAAGATGTCCGGTCGTAGGTCTGCTTTGGCTAACTCACGCGTGAGAAGTGTGAAATGAAACTGCACGCGACGATTGCAGAGAGCGAAGTGAACCTCGAGATTCGGCGCGAAGCTGGGCGTGTATTCGCGAATGTCGACGGCCGCGAGTACGAACTCGAGACGCATTCGACTTCCTCAGGCGTAACATTGCGGACGGAAGCAGGAAAGATTTTCGATTGCCGCGTTGCAGGTAAGCCTTCCTCGGGACAATCCGTCGACGTATTCGTCGGTACTCACCGCTACGTTGTCACGCTGACTGATCCAAAACGCTTGCGCGGTACCGCGGCTTCAGGCAGTCACGCAGACGGCGCAGCTCGCATCCTGGCGCCGATGCCGGGCAAAGTCGTGCGCGTGCTGGTCGAGCAAGGCGCACACGTCGAAGCCGGCGCGGGCATGATTGTCGTCGAAGCGATGAAAATGCAAAACGAAATGAAAGCGCCCAAAACGGGAATGGTGACGGCACTCAACGTTTCGGTTGGGACGACGGTTAATGGCGGGGATGTGCTGGCGGTGATTGAATAAGAACATGACACGGAGACACGGAGACGCGGAGACGCGGGGACAAGTACTAGACGAAGGATCTCTCCGGGTCTCCGTGTCTCCCAATCTCCGCGTCTTGTTGTGGGATCTCGACGGCACGCTGGTGCGCGGAAAACGTTTTGGCACCTTCAAAGACTACACTGTCCCCATGCTCGAATCGGTCTTTGGCACGTCGGGCTCACTGCGTGAAATGGTCGTTTCCGGCATGACCGATTTGCAGATTGTCGAAGAGGCTCTGCGATGTGCGGGCATCACCCGCGAGCACATCAGTGAGCGCAAAGAGGAATTGAAGCGTTGCTACATCGAGCAGATGAAGCTGGCCGTGAGCAATGGCGCCCACGTCATTGAAGCAATCCCCGGCGCGCATGAAGCGCTGAAGGCCGTTCACGAACATCCGCGCTACATGTCAGCGCTGCTGACCGGAAACATCGAGCCGGCGGCCCACCTGAAAGTCGAAACGACGGGGATGGCGAAGTACTTCACGCTGCCCGGCGCTTTCGGCGACGAGTCGTTCGATCGGCGCGACCTGCCGGCGTTTGCGGCCGCGCGCATCAATCAACATCTCGGCGTCGAACTTTCTCCCGAGCAGTTCATCGTCATCGGCGACACTCCTAACGACGTTGCCTGCGCCCGGCACTTCGGCGCGCGCGTGATCGGCGTCGGCACTGGCCGTGTTCATTCGGTCGATGAACTGCGCGCCTGCGAGCCCGATGCGTTGCTGCCCGATCTACAGGATGTCGATCTGTTCCTCAGCACTCTTGACGCGCTTTGAGTTGCTCAATAAGCGTGTCAGAAGCCCGACTGTCAGGGAGGGCAACGCCGCCACCAGAATTCGCACGATAACTTGTCGTCGCTCACGCTTCGGCTGAGACGTTGGACGGGGGCTTTGAATCAGTCGTCCCGTGGCGCGATAATCACTCAAAGCCCCTGACAGGTGAACGTTCTTACATCAACTATTGGAGGGAACTATGCTGGTCAACTGGATCAAAGACGCTGATGCGGCGATCGCACAGGCCAAAGCTGAGAACAAGCCTCTCTTGATCGATTTTTCAGCCGCGCCTGCTTGAGGCGCATGTGCTCAGCTGGAAGCTGAGTCCTACTCAGACGGGGAAGTCGCGAATTTCATCAACGAGACTTTCATTCCGCTCGAAGCTCACATCAAAGAACATGCTGCCAACTTCAAACGATTCGAAGCCGTTTGGACGCCCACGATTCTCATCATGAATTCAAATGGGGTCGAGCGTTATCGCATTGAAGGCTATTTGCCGAAGGATTGGTTCCGCGCGAGATTAGAGATGGGTCGCGCGCGCGTCGCGTTCATGAGCAAGAAGTTCGCCGATGCGCAGGAACTCTACGCCAGTATCGCCGATCGTTTCGGTAATCTGCAGTTGGCGGCTGAGGCGCTGTACTGGCGCGATGTATGCAAGTACAAAGCGACGAACGATCACACCGTGCTCGAGCCCGTCGCAAAAGAGTTGGTCGAGAAATTTCCAGGCGATGAATGGCAGCTAAAGAGTGTGCCGTGGGCGCACTGACGAGCCACCATTACGGATTCTCGAAAAAGCCAGTACTTGATTGCTTATCTTGGTAAATCCGCGGGCACGAAAGCGCTCTTATCGATCTGACTGGGATTACCAATCACAACGAACTGAAGATTCCGCAGGTACGTGTTCGCGACGCGCTTCACGTCCAACGGCGTGACGGCGCGCAGGCGCTCGATGAAGTCTGCGCTGTTGCGCCAGCCGCCGCCGATCAGCTCGTACTGCGCGAGCTCGCCCGCCTGCGCGGCGTTCGTCTCTTGCCCCATGTAGTAGCGCGTCAGGAACTGCTGTGCCGTGGCGCTTATTTCTGCAGGGCTTGTCTCCTCCGTCTTTAGGCTCGTTATTGCGCCGAGCATGACGCGCACAGATTGGTTGGCGTCAGTCGAGGTGACGTAGATGCCGCCCGTGTTCGCGCCGCGGCTTTCGAGAAACGCGTCGGGCGCGTAGGAGAGGTTGCGGCGTACGCGCACCTCCACATAGACGCGATTCTGCAAGATCGAAGAGGCCACGCGCATCGCGTAGATGTCTGCGGAGGTCAACGGCGGCGCGGCAAAGACGCCCTGCACGTAGTTCGTCGGAAGCGTTCGCGCCGTCACCGCCACGGTCGGTCCGGAGAACGAGAGCGGAGGAGGTGGCTCTGTTTTGTAGTCACCCTTAGGCAACTTGCCGAACGAGGACTCGACCTTTCGTTGGATGTCCTGCGGGTCGACGTCGCCGACAACTACCAGCAGCATCCGTGAAGTTTCCATCATCCGCTGGTGGAAAGCCTTAACCTGGTCGAGCGTGAGACCGGTGACCGATGGCAACGTGCCGCGAGGGTCGTTGGCGTAAGGATGTCCGGCATAAGCCACGCGCGACTGCAACTTTTGCAGAAACGAATCGGGCGTGTCCTCGTCGTCCGAGAGCGCGACGAGCGTGCGACTCTTCACTCGGGCAAAGTCTTCCGGTGTAAAGCTCGGATGGAGTACCGAGTCAGTGAAGATCTCCCAGGAGCGCTCGAAGTAGCGGCGCGTGCTGCCGAGCGTAAAGACCGAGTAGTCGTAGTTGATGCCGAAGCTCAAGCTCGTGCCCGTCCGCGCCAGCTCGCGTCGCATCACTCCGAGCGGGAATTTCTGGCTGGCCTCGGTCGCGACATCCAACATGAGCGACTCAACTCCTGCATTCTCAGCCGTGACGTTGCGTGCGCCGCCGCGCAGGAAGAGGCCGGCGACGACTGACTGGCTCCCCTCACGCCGTTTGACCAGAACCTTCAGGCCGTTCGCGGTCTCGAACTCTGTGACGAGCCTTTGAAGGTCGCCCGCCTCCTTGGAAGTCGCGGACGCGGGAGCCGCGGTCTGCGCATGCACGGGGACGACAGCGGTGACCAGTAAGAAAATGAGGGCCAGCGCCCAAGCCGCGTTGCGGATATTCTCGAAAATGGTCTTCATCTCAAATCCCTTTTAACTTTTGTCTGAGGCTCAAAGCCTCCACTTGCCCGCAGTGGCCCGGGCAGCCTTCGGCGCGGCCGGCGCGCCTATCAGGTCCGCCTCGGTCAGACCCGAAGCCTTCAAAGACTCGTTCGACATCAGTGCGAGGCCGACATGCGGCTTGCCCTGGATGTATGTACTGACGTAGCGGCTAATATCCGCGCGGGACGTGGCGCGCAGACGCTTGAGATAGCCGCGAAAGTAGTCGAGGCCTGTCGATGCCCACCAGAAGCTGATCGTGTGCGAGTATTCGGAAAGCTTCTCGCGCGAGTAGAGGTCGTCGGCTTCGACCAGAGCCTTCGCGCTCTCCAGCTCTTCGTCGGTGAAGTAGTCGGGGTCGTTGAAGTGCGCGACCTCGTTGTAGGCAGCGGCCGTGGCCGCCTTCGCCTTGTCGGGCGTTGTCTGAAGCAGCAGCGTGATGGGACCAACGTTGCGCTGCGTGTAGTAGCCGAAGCCGACGGCGGCGGCGAGCCCAGAATCCTGAAGCGCGCGCGAGAAGCGCGAGTCGGGTTGGCGCAGGATGAACGAGAAGACGTCGGCCGCGTAGGTCGATGCGTCGTCCTTGCCTATCGAGGGCCCGTGCCAGCCGATCTGTATGACGACGTTGCTAACTGGCTTCGTGATGATCCCCGCCTCGCTTTTGGCGAGGGGCGGGTGCTCGACGAGCGGGAACTCTACGAACGGGTCTTTCGCGCGCCGTGGCCAACTGCCGAAGAGTTCTTCGATCTGCTTGAACACGTCCGCCGGCGTCACGTCGCCCGTGATCACGATGGCCGAGTTGTTCGGCACGTAGTAACGGGACTGGATGAGCCGCATCATATCCGTCGTGGCCGCGCGCACCGTCTGGCGGTTGCCGCCGGGGTCTTTGCGGCTGGGGTATTTGTAGAAGAGTCGGCGGTTCATCTCCTCGCCGATCTCCTCGTACGGGTTCGATTCGTGGCGGTCGAGCTCGCCGACGACGACCTCGCGCTCCTGCGCGAACTGCTGCTCGTTGAAGATGGGCGTGACCGCCTGGTCGCGCATGAAGTGGAGCGCGATGGGAAAGTTCGGCGTGATCGTCGTGAAGTAGTAGTCCACGACCTCCTCGTGCGTCTCGCCGTTGTAGACGATGCCGAGCGAGTCGATGCCGCGCAGGTAGTCAGCCTTGATGGCCTGCTCGGGCGCGACTTTGAAGAACATGTGCTCGAAGAGGTGCGAGAGACCATTCAGCTCAGGCGGTTCGGTGAACGAGCCATTGCGCACGGCGAGTTCGACGGTGACGAGCCGCACCGAGTGATCTTCGAGCACGATGACTTCGAGCCCATTCGGTAGAATCCTGTTTACCAAGCGCGGGGCGTCTGCAAGTGCGGTCGCGTCCTGGCGGACGGGCGTCGGTGCAGGTCGCTGCGCCGTGACGTTGACACGCCTGGTGTCGGGGCGCTGGGCCATCGCCGTCGACGCATGCTTCACCAGACCGAACAACAGCGCCGCAGCGAGCGTCAAGACAAAGAGATTGCGTATGGATATTTTTGAGTTCATGAGATCTTAGGTTGGATTGATACCCGGCGTGATCATTCCGCTGAAGGCGAGAATTATTTGAGATATCAACCTAGCGTTGCGCCTGATAAATGATGCGGACGAGGACGTCCGCGCTCCCAGCAGTCAAGATATACGTTCGCAAAATGGACGCGATGATAGCATGCGGACCGAGATCGCAACACGGTTAATTCCGCGCCCTACAGAATGTCTCTACACATAATTGATCGTCATAGGTGAAATCTGCGCTTAGATACGATGAAAGCCTTTCAAAATATCCTGCGTGGCTAAACGCAGAATCACTGGCCGGCCATGCGGACAGGTAGTGGGTGAAGAAGTCAGTAGCAGTCGATCGATTAGCCAGCGCATTTTTTCCGGGGCCAGGGGCATGTTCACTTTGATCGCTGAGTGACATGCCAGCGAAGCCGCGATCTCGTCGCGCAGAACTTCACGGGACTTACCGCGTTTCTCGGCGTCGATCGAATCGAGCACCTCTGACAAAACGTTGCGCGCCTCGCTGGCCGGCAAATCCGCCGGCGTAGCTTTGATCGCCACGGTGCGCCCAGACAATCTCATCAGCTCAAAGCCATAGCTTTCAAGTTCTGCGGCGATGCCGTCGAAAGCGGCAGCTTGCGCCGGCGTCAAATCGAACGTTTCCGGAATCAACATGCGTTGCGATTCCGATTGCCGTGCAGTTTCGAGCGCGCGGTACTTATCGAATAAGACACGCTCATGCGCGACATGCTGATCGATTAGCAGCAAGCCCTCTTCTTCAGTGGCGACGATGAAACTCTCGTCGATCTGGCCCAGCGGGCGAATGTTTGCCGACAGCGACTCGGCGGGCATTTCCCGCACGAACTTCGTCGCCGAATCCAGCGGCGGCAGCGCCGGAACCGGTGCGGATTGGGTGGGCGCTGGCGGCGGTGGGTGAGCACTCGCTGCTTCTTCCGCAAGCGCGGACGGAGGTGCGGAGTCTTGCGGCGGCGCAATCTGCAAAGAAGCTGCGATCTCCTCTCGCGAAAGCTGCGGCTGCGCGGCGGTCGCGAATCCGAAACCGATGCGCTCCTGCTGGGGCTCCGGGCGCGGTGAAAAAGTCGAACGGTTAGATTCACTCAGCGATGAGGTTGCGGGTTCTACATCACTGAGAGTGATTTTGTTTTCGTCATCCGGCCCAACTTCGTTGCCGCGGACCTCCGCGGATGTGCGCGCGTCGGGCGCCGGCGCAAAGCCCGCGCTTGCCAGAGCCACCCGGACTGCTTCGCGCACGGAATCAGCCACCGCCGCGGCGCGACGGAATCGCACCTCCGTTTTGGCCGGGTGAACATTCACGTCAACTTCTTCCAGCGGCACGTCGATGAATAACAGCGCGACCGGGTAGACGCCGTGCGGCAAAATCGACCGATAACCTTCTGAGAGCGCGCGTCCAATCAGGCGGTCGCGCACAAAGCGACCATTCACGAACAGGAATTGGGCATCACGCGATGTGCGTCGTTCGCGCGGTGCAGAAACAAACCCGGTGACTCGGGCGATTTGCGGGAAGTTCGCGTTTACACCAAAGGTCTCGATCGATCCCGTCGCTACCGCTCCGGGTTCTGACATGTTGTTCACTTCCAGAAGGCTCTCGACAAATTGCGACCCAAAAATCTGGTAAGCGCGTTCACGCAGGTCTTTTGCCGCAGCCACGCGGATCGTCTCCCGCCCATGGTTCGTCAAAGTGAAAGAAATCTCGGGATGCGCGAGCGCGTAATGCGTTACCAGGTTGGTGAGGTGATAACTTTCCGTGGCTTCCGAGCGGAGAAACTTTCTGCGCGCCGGTGTGTTGAAAAAGAGATCGCGCGCCACGATGGTGGTGCCTGTTGGGTGTGCCGCATCCTTCACGTCGCGCATGCGGCCGCCTTCGATGACTACGCGCGTTCCCGCCGCCACATCCTCAGTTCGCGTTACCAGTTCCACGCGCGCCACCGACGCAATTGATGCCAATGCTTCGCCGCGAAAGCCCAGCGTGCCGATCGCATTTAAGTCTTCGGCCTTGCTGATCTTCGACGTCGCATGGCGTTCAAATGACAATACTGCGTCGTCGCGGGTCATGCCCTCGCCATCGTCCGTGATCTTCAGCAGCCGGCGACCACCGCCTTCGATGTCAACGGTGATCCGCGTGGCGCCGGCATCAATTGCATTCTCGATCAGTTCTTTGGCGACCGAAGCGGGCCGCTCGACGACCTCACCAGCGGCAATCAGATTAGAGATGTGATCGGGGAGGACGCGGATTTTAGACATATCTACAAATACACAATTTCATGCTCACGGGAATCCAGATCAATCGCGTCGAAGATCCAATCCATCACATATTGGCCATGACGCGCCAGCAACGACGTAATGTTAATGCGCCGCTCCTGCAAATTCTTTTCCGGATAAAGCAGGTCGAAAGCGCGTTCGAGTTGACGCTGCAATGCTTCATCGCGCGAAATCTGCGCGCGCTGAAAGCGTGTGCGCAGACCATCGATTTGATAGTTGATTTTGCGGCGGCCTTTATCGAGCGCTTCAGCCAGCGTCTGATCGACTTGCCGCAATTTATCCTGGAGCGCGTCAAGCTCGTTATTAAATGTCTCGGTGGTGTGATCGAAAGCTTCCGAAGTTTCTTTGCCCAGATGTTGTTCCACGACTTTAGCGACGACTTGATCGTAGCCGGCAAAAAAATCTTTCAGAGTTACTCCATAGCGTTCCAGAGTCCGCCAGGTGTGTCGCTCAACCAGCGTGATGCTGGCGCGGTGGAGAATCGGAGTGACGGGGCGATCGAGCAGGCGATAGACCTCGGAAGTTTGCGCGAAGTAGGCAATCTCAGCCGCGCCGCCATAGTACGTGATGGTCGGAAGCAGAT
>DATNEI010000190.1:0-15194 GCA_035606795.1 Pyrinomonadaceae bacterium | reverse complement strand
AAGGACTTCTCTGCTCAGCTCCGCGCCGTAGGCAGCGACGTCGAAAGCGCCCTGATTTCGCGTGACCTGGCGCTGAAACTGTTGACGCGTCTGAGCGCCGAAGATCGTCTGGTGTTAACGCTCCTGGATGTGGAAGGATTTTCGGTCGCCGAAATCGCTGAAATGACCAATTGGTCAATTTCAAAGGTAAAGGTGCGGGCCCACCGGGCACGCGCCCACTTGCGTCGGGTTTTGCGGAAATTTGTGTGATTTTCCGACTGTTTTTACTCATGGGACCGAAGAAGTCTGTAACCCTGCAACCCTGGGAATCGTCTTTGGCTATGAGGCTGAGGGAGGCCGGCCGTATGTTCAAAAGAAATTCAGCAGATGAACAACATCTTGACCGCGCGGGCACAGTTATCCTGCGCGCGGCCGCGGCGGATGAAAAGAAGATCGAGGCCGCGTCCGAATCCCCCTTTCTTTTCACGCGTGTGCGCGCCCGCATCGCGGAACAACTGCGCGAGAATGAATCAGGCGGATGGCAATCGCTACCGCTGATTGCGTGGCGCGCGATTCCCGCGATGGCTTTAATCGCGATGCTCGCCGGCGGTCTGACGATTTGGACTGGGTCGAAGAACTCAAACGTCGCAAACCAGCCGTCGGTTTGGTATCGCCTCGATGACGAAGCTTTGGCGGACACAAACGATCCGGGTGTCGAACAGACGGTTCTCAGCCGCAACAACCTATCGCATGAAGACGTTTTGGATATCGTTATAGAGCGCGGCGCAGTGGAGAACAAGAAATGACTTTGACAGGACAGACGAAAGCGAAGATTTGGCTCGTGCTGGTGGCGGTCTTCGTTTTGGGAGCGGTAACAGGCGGTGCCCTGACGGGTTTGTATCGCTCACGCGCCAGCAGCAGCAACGCGGGCCGCGACAGCCGCGACCGCGCCATGAAAGAGCGATTCGAGAAACTGCGCCAGGAATTGAACTTGACTGACCAACAAACAACGCAGGTCCGCGCCATCCTGGACGAAACGCGCAATGAATATCGCACCCTGCGGGAAGAACTGAGACCGCGGTTTGATGAGCCGCGCCTGAAAGCGCGCACCCGGATTCGCGAGCTGCTTAATGCGGATCAGCAAAAGAAATTTGACGCCCTGGTCGCGCAGCAGGACGCGGAACATAATGCGCACGACGCAGACAACGGCAAACGATAAACGACCCACTTTTTTGGATATTTGTGCAACTAACCGCCGCTTAGCGGCGTAAAAAGGTTTAACTTTCCCGGGGGCAAATCAAACGATCGTGAAAAGAACATTTCCACTCATCGGGCTTTCTATAGCCTTTCTCGTAACTGCGGGGTTGAGCGCGGTCGCTCAGCCAGCGGCTGATTCAGCTATCTCCGCCACCCGCGTATTCGGCAAAGTCACCGAAATTAATACTTCCGCCGGTACCCTTACCGTGAAAACAGAGGCCGGATCGGTCGTGGCAGTGACTACGAATGAAAAGACCACGTTTCAGCGAATGCCTCCCGGCGAAACTGACCGCAGTAAGGCCGAACCGACGTCGCTAACTGAAATCGCGGCGGGAGACGGTATTTACGCGCTTGGTTATGTGGCGGCCGATCGCAAATCGGTGCCCGCACAAAAGATTTACGTCGTCAGCCAGTCAGAGATCTCCAAGCGAAACGCTGCGCAGCGGATGGCTTGGGCCCGCGGCGCGAAAGGCATCGTCAGCGCCATCAATCCGGCCGCGAAAGAGATTACCGTAACCAGCCGCTCACTCACCGGTGCTTCGCAAGCTGTCACGGTTGCGGTGGCCGATAACGCAAAGCTTAGGCGTTACCCGCCAGATTCAATTCCGAAATATGAGAACGCCAAGACCGCGAAGTTCGAAGAAATTAAAGTTGGCGATCAATTGAACGCTCGGGGTGAAAAGAACGCCGAGGGAACACATCTGGCCGCGGAAGAGGTCCTCTTCGGAACCTTTAAGGTCGCGGGCGGAACTGTGACAGCAATCGACCCGGCGGCAAATACGATCACGATTAACGACCTGCAAACGAAGAAGCCGATGACTATCATGCTTAAGCCGGAAACTGTCGTGCGGCGTTTTCAACCGATGATGGGTGGCATGGGCGGTGGCGCGGGTGCGCCTGGTGGCGGCGGCGCTCCCGGCGCCGGTGCGCCAGGTCAAGGTGCGGGCAATGGACAAGGACAAGCAGCAGCAAATCGGCCAGCCGGCGCAGGTCCGGGTGCAGGCGGCGGACAAGGTCCGGGCGCCGGTGGTCCCCGTCCGGGTGGCGGCATGAATATGGCTGACTTGCTCGAGCGACTGCCGACAATCTCAATCACCGAATTAAAAGTCGGCGACATGATCATCATGTCGACCCTGCCGGGTTCCGATCCGACGAAAACGACGGCAATTTCTATGGTCGCAGGTGTCGAGCCGCTTCTGCAGATGATTGCTGCGCGCCAGGCGGCCGGTGGCCAGCCTCGGCCGCAGAACGTCGACCTCAACAGCAACTTCGGCGGCATGTTCGGAGGTATCGGCCCTTAATTTTTTGAGCGCGCCGCCAATCGAATAGAGCGCGGACGTTTTGCGCGACCTGATGTGAGCGGCGCTTTATTTTTGATTGCGTTAATTCACGAGACGCATTCACCTCGTAAGAAAAACTCTAGAGACGAGACTGATGATGACTTTCAGAAACCTAAAAACTTGTTTGGCCGCCTTCCTTCTGGTGTTCGGTGCGTGCGTCACGGCCGCCGCACAGGGCCGCGCGATTTTGCGCGGGTCAGTTAACGACGAAGTCGGCGCCGTTATTGTGGGCGCCACAGTAACTTTGACTGACGCTTCAGGAGCACAGAAGACCGCCACGACCGGCAACGACGGCGCATTTACTTTCACCGGGTTGACGCCCGGCAAATACCTCCTGCGCGCGGAAGCCGGGGGCTTTGCGCAATCTGACGATATCAACGTTGATGTCACCACGGCGCGTCGAGATCCTACGGTGATTACGCTCAAGGTCGCCGAGATTCAAAGCGAAGTGAAAGTCGAATCCACTCCGCCGATCAGCACCGATCCGGCAAGCAATGCCAACCAGCAGGTGCTTACGGGAAAGGACATCGAAGCGCTGCCCGACGATCCGGATGAGTTAGCTGCGGCGTTGCAGGCCCTGGCGGGACCACAGATCGGGCCGGGCGGCGGACAGATTTTCATCGATGGATTCTCGGGGGCGAACCTGCCGCCGAGGGAATCAATTCGCGAAATTCGCATCAATCAGAACCCATTTGCGGCGGAAAACGATCAGCCGTCAGGGCGTATCGATATTTTGACCAAGCCGGGCACCGACAAATTCCGCGGCAGCCTGAACGGCAGCTTCACCGATGAGAGCCTCAACTCGCGTAATCCATTTGCCGTCAGTTCCAGCAAGCGCTCCCCTTACCAAGTGCGCCAGTACGGCGGCAGCTTCAGCGGGCCGCTTATCAAGAACAAGGCATCATTTTTTGTGGACGCGAACCGGAACGAAACTGATGATAACGAGCTGATTCGCGCGACGGTGCTGGGTCCGGGTTTTACTGTGCAACAATTTGGCGTGGGTTTCCTGCGACCGGTGCGCAGTTTCAATATCAGTCCGCGGTTGGAATACGCCATCAACCCTCGGAACACCTTCATCGCGCGCTACAGCTTCAATCGCAATCGCACCGAGAACAATGGGGTGGGCGGATTCTCGTTACCGGAACGCGGCTACGATTTTCAATCAACCAACCAGAACATTCAGTTGACAGAGACTGCCGTCATCAATGCGACGACGATCAACGAAACGCGTTTTCAGTTCGCGCGCAATACGAACGAGTCGTTCGGCACGAACACCATTCCGACATTGAACGTGAGCGGCGCTTTTAACGGCTGCGCCGTTACGGCGACAAACTGTTCTTCGGTCGGCCATGCGATCAATGAAAGAAGCAGCTGGGAACTGAACAACTTCACGCAGATTCAACATGGCGTGCATAACATCAAGTTTGGCGGCCGGCTGCGTGGCGTACACATCGACGATACGAGCCCTGCCAACTTTGGCGGTAACTGGACCTTCACCGGTGGATTCGGACCACAGTTAGATGCCGGCAATAACCCGATCACCGGCACAAACGTGCTGCTCAGCAGCATTGAGCGTTATCGCCGCTCTAACGCGATTGCGGCGCAAGGCGCATTGACGGCCCAGCAGCAGGCATACTGCGGTGCGGGAGCGACGGTAGCCCAGTGCATTCGCTCACTCGGCGGCGGAGCGTCGCAATTTAGCATCAACGCCGGCAATCCAAACGCGACCGTTTCGCAAATCGATGCGGGCTTCTATCTGCAGGATGACTGGCGGATGCGGCCGAACCTTACTTTCAGCTACGGCCTGCGCTACGAGTATCAGACCAACATCAACAGCAAATTTAACTTCGCGCCGCGCATCGCCTTCGCCTGGTCGCCCGGTGCGGGTGCGAACGCGACGAAACCGCCAAAGATGGTTATTCGCGGTGGCGTCGGTCTTTTCTATAATCGCTTCGGCGAAGGCCAGACATTACAGTCGCGTCGCTTCAATGGTTCAAACGAACTGCAATACGTAATCACCGATCCGGCTGTGATCCTCGGCCGGCCCCCAACTCTGGCCGAGCAAACCGCCAGTCCCTCATTTACGTTCCTGAATCAGTTTCCGGGTGTCCCGACCAGCGCGCAACTCGCGACCGTGCCGGCGACGCAGCAGACTATTTGGAGAGTTGCGGACAATCTTCAGGCGCCGGAATTCTATTTAACCGGTTTGCAGGTTGAACGGCAGTTGCCCAAGAATTTTACGATGGTGGTCGGGGCTTTTTCGCTCCGTATCCTGCACGCGATTCGCGCGCGTGACATCAACGCGCCGCTGGCGCCGACATTCACCACGCGGCCGCAGCCGACCCTTGGTGACATTTATCAGTACGAGTCCAGTGGCAAGTTTCGTCAGAATCAGATGATCGTCCAGCTTAATAGCCGGCTGAACCCGCGCATCTCCCTGTCGGCTGGTTATTTTCTGAGCAAGACAACCAACGACACCGATGGACAGGGCGGGAGTCTGTTCCCGATGAACTCGTATGATTTGACCGGCGAGTATGGGCGCGCTGCATTTGATGTGCGTCACCGCTTCACGCTCTTCGGCACGTACAGTTCGCCCTGGTGGAAACTCACTTTCAACCCGTTCATTATTGTGAACAGTGGTCCGCCGTTCAATATCACGACCGGGCAGGATTTGAATCTCGATCGACAATTCAACGAGCGGCCGACATTCGCGCAGTTGAATACTTTCTGCACGGCGCTTCCCACGCGCTGCACCAGTTTCGACTACTCGAATACGAGCAATCAGTTCATCCCGCGAAATTACGGTAACGGCCCGGGCTTCTGGAGAGTGGACATGACGGTCAGCCGTACATTCACTTGGGGTGGTGAAGCAGCCCGAGCTTCCAATTCTCAGCGTGGCGGCGGCAATAATGCCCGAGGCGGCGGCGCCGGCGGCCGTGGCAGCACTAGCGGTCCCCAGCTTGGCAACGTGGCGCGCGCTGCTGGGGGAGGTGGTGAAAGTGGTGGTGGTGGCAGAGGTCCCGGCGGCGGCGGCCCGGGTCCGGGCGGACTCGGCGGTGGTGGCGGAGGCGGCGCCGGCAAATATTCGCTTAATGTCTCAATTAACGCCCAGAACTTGTTTAATCATGTGAACTATTCGACGCCGGTCGGGGTGCTGACTTCGACAAACTTTGGCCAATCACTTGGTTTGGCCGGTGGGTTTGGCGGCCCGTTCGGTGGCGGATTTGGCGGCAGCAGTGGGGCCGGCAATCGAAGAATTTATCTGCGCCTCAGGTTCACTTTCTGAGGAACTAAGCAACCTCAACGAGCGTAATTACACTCGAAACCCCTCTGACAAGTCGCCAGAGGGGTTTTTGAGTTTGCCCTGCACCGTGTGCAACCGCGTGCTCACTCCATAATCAGTCTCTATCGAAAGGATTTCCGGTATGAATCGACTTCTGCTGACCGTCATCGCAATCGCGCTGGCAAGTGCAAGCACGTTCGCTCAAAGTCCCGCAGCCGCGCCACCTGCGGCGGCCAACAATGCAGCCGCGAGCGCGGCGAGCAGCATCCCGCCCCCGCCCGCGATCTCCGCGAACAGCACGCCGCTGGAGCTGGCCCGTGCCGCACTTGCGGCCCAGGGCGGCGAGAAATTCAAGAACCTGAAGAACGTTTGGATTGTTGGAAGCGCGGATCTGTATGCGCCGAACAGTACGCAATCAATCCCGGGCAAGTTTTCCATTGTCACCGCGGGCGCGAAACTGCGAATGGACATCGATGCCTCGCCGGCTTTCAAATTCAAGCAAATCTTCGACGGGCAGCAGTCCTACAGCTCGATGCCGGGCGTGGCTATGCCGCCGGCGGACAAGTTCGGATTGCCCGTGCTGGTGAAGTACGATCAGGCGGGTTATACGGTCTCGGCAATTCCAAACGAAAAGAAGTTGCGCGGATTTCGCATCGTCGATGCAGAGGGTAATCAGACAGATTTTTACATCGACCCAACGACTGCGCGCGTCATGAAATACGTGAGTCCGTATAACGGCTATACCGTCGGCACTGAGAATTCAAAATTCAAAGAGATCGATGGCGTGCTTATTCCATTCAACTTTAGTCAGCGTTTCGAGATGCCGATGGGCGCTTTCTTTGCTGACTTTAAAGTGAAGGAAGCCAAGCTGAATCAACCATTGAGCGATGACGTGTTTCTGATTCAGTAAGCGCTGCCGCTACTCATTCGGTTAGTTCCCCGCGCCTTTGACCTGCCGCCGTTAAGCTGTTATAACGGCAGACCTTAACCGCTGCATTTAGCTCGAAAAAGGGGTGACATGATGGGGAAGATTATATTGATGCTCGTGGCCACTTTGCTTTTTGTGACCGCCGGAATGACCAGTGCGGCCCATGCGCCGGACAACGCGGGTCCTTCCGCCAACGGCACGTTTCAGTTTACCGCTGGAGACGATAGCGTTAGATACGTCAGCTTCAATGCGAGAATTCACAAAGACAACACGGTTACGGGCGAAATGAGCTACACGGATCCCTCCGCAGTGGCCGACTCAGACGAGGATTCAAATGCCGCGTCATCGACGCCCGGAGTATCAGTAAAGGCTAATTTTGATTGCGTGGTGATTAATGGGAATCGCGCAGTCATGGGCGGGGTGATCGTTGAATCGAATGTCAGTGCGGCTCTCGGGCGCCGCGTGCTTTTGGTCGTCGAGGATAACGATCAAGGTATCAACGCGCCGGGCCTCGACAAGCTTACCTGGGGAGTATATCGGCCCCAGACGACGAACTGGACACCCGCTGACGCCGAACTCGAAAACGACATTGGCGCAACGCTGCGCTGGACCGCCACGGATTTCGAGCGGCCGGATGATGTCGGCATCCCGTCACATCCCGATCCCACAATTCGCTGTCAGAGCTTTCCTGTGTCGTCATATGCTTTCCTCGATGTGGAGCACGGATTTGGAAACATTCAGGTCAAGCCCTAGCTGTTGAACCGCCTCACCAGGTTCGCTCATTCACATAGCTGCTGCGACTCGTCTGGTGCTTACCGCCAGTCACACCAGTCGCGTTCCGAGATCGTCCACCAATCCGTTCCGATCGGCTGGCCATCCGGCGGATCGTTCGGCTTGGTAAGGTTCATCTTTTTCGAATCGTCCTGAAAGCGTTTGATCTGGCTTGCCGCGTAGAGCAGGAACGCTCTTTGGTTCCGGTCACGCGTGCCAGTCGCCTGGGTCGCCGACCAATCTTTCAATTCATCCAACTTCATCTCGGCAATCGCCCGCACTTCGGCGGCTCCCACTTCATAGTGGAATGACACGTAAGTTGCGGATAGATTGGCTCAGTGAGGAAGGGGCTCACGGGATTCTAGGTCCTCCCACCTTCTCTGTTCCTCGTACATAATTTGGGTTATTGGATGGATCTCCCACAGTGTGGCGCGGCTTTTACCTACCTCCCCGGGATGCTCCTGATCAAGCATAAGCCAACCATAAATGCGCACCCGGTAACGCCCTTTTGCTATGCGCGTCAGGTTCTGAATAGTCCAGTAGCGTTGATTCGCGCGGAGGCGGGGAGTCACTACCGCGACGATTGCGTTCGCCTTGCTTTCTTCAGGTACGCTCGTCACCCAAAGAATATAGTCGACATGGGCGGCATCGGTTAGGCCACAATTCCATGAACCCCCTCCGCGTGGCTGGGCTCCTAAGGATTCGTTCTTTACTGAAGTCAGGGCTAAGTAGCCTTCGATAACAACCGGAATCCCCTCGTACCTTCCCACGTCTATTCTTTGTTCAGATGTCCACTCACTTCGCTTTCTTTTCCCAATTCCTTCGGGATAGTAGAGGTTTTGCATATTGATTAATGCTACCGGTTGAGACTCTCCTTCATAACGATCGATTCGATTCTTCCAACTGTTCAATTCAGGATCGGCGCGATTCGACGGCTTTCCTTCGGGCGGACAAAACGAAGGGTTCTCCCACTTCGGTTGAGGTCTAGTAGGATATACGACGACGCGCTGAGCGTTTGCTACCAAAATGAGAAGCCCAGCAATGACCGCCGTAATTAAAAGTAAGGCTACTAGCTTCACTCCGAGAGAGGATCTCCTTGAGCCGATTGGGTACGTATGGAGTGCTTAGTTCGGGCAAAGACTAACGCACGTCTGAACAAGAATACAAGTTCTTTGCGCCTGTAGACGTTGGATAATTATCAGAGGACAAATGGCACACAAACGTCGGGGGTCGTAAAGCTGACGCTGAAGGGGGATAACGGCTAACCGGATTTATTTCTTGACAGAGTTAGTGCCTGCATCTAGATGCATAATGACGCCCTCCATCAGGACTTCCCTGGAGAATTGTTTACCGCCATTAGCCGAATAGTAAATCAACTGAGCACTTGCCGGATAAGATCTAAACTGAGGGCCGAAGTTTTTCTTATATAGCTGCAATATGGGGTCGTCCTTAAAGAGAAAAACGTAGTAGTAGGAGCGGTCGAACCGTGGCTTAGTGAGGAACTCCTTCCATTCGTCGTCACTAACTGCTGCAAATTGTGAAATTAGTTCTGCATGATCGAAATCAAAGTCCGGTTGTTTAGGTATACTTAAGAATTCCTTGGCCTTGATAGTGGTATTAATTCTTATCGTCTCACTAATGAAGTCACACTTTATGTCTATGTGGGATAGGAATACGTCGCCATCTCCCGCGTTCAAGAACGCTTGTGGCCCTCTTGAAATAAATGAAATCACTAAGACTTCTTCCTTCCACGTCAACTGTCGATAAATTTCAATTGACTTCGACGCAGTGAATGCCACTCCAGAACTGACAAGCGTGGCCAAAGCTACGATTCCTCCTAAGTACGGCCACCACCACTTTCCCCGGGATTGGACATCCGTGATCTCTTTTGCTTCAGTCATTGATTGCTTCCTTAACGTTAGAGCAGATTCGAAGTTTGTTTCCGCAAAGCGGAACGAGCCTGGCGTTTATTTTGTGGTCCAAGCGATTAGGAATTATCGCCAGTCACACCAGTCGCGTTCCGAGATCGTCCACCAATCCGTGCCGATCGGCTGGCCATCCGGCGGATCGTTCGGCTTGGTAAGGTTCATCTTTTTCGGATCGTCCTGGAAGCGTTTGATCTGGCTTGCCGCGTAGAGCAGGAACGCGCGTTGATTTCGATCGCGTGTGGCGTTCGCATTGCCGGCCGCCCAGTCCTTTAGTTCATTTAACTTGAGTTCGGCAATCGCGCGCACCTCATTTGACGCTCGCTCGTTTGCGGCGAGAGTCATCAATTCGCTCAACACCACGCCGTTCACGGTGCGTTGAATCTCGCCCTCATAACCACTCTGCACAGGGGCGTGGAATGTTTCCGTGAGGATTTTATCTAACACGCCATCCAGCGCCGGATACTCCGGGCCATTGCGCGCGTTGAACTCGACGATGCGCGCCGCGCGTTCAGCATTGAAGAGAAAATCGCAGACGTGATTCGCATATGCTTCCGCGGGCGCCAGCGCGTCGAAGGTTGGTGAAGTGCGAATGCGAAAATCCTCGCGTGTACGCTGATAACCCGGCGGACGCGGCGGGATGATCCGCAAGAGCGATTCAGGAAGCCGCAAATTTTGGGGCTTCAAAGTTTCGAGCACCGCGTACAGCGCGCGCTTCTGTTCCTGCGGCGGAACAATCTCCGGGTTCTGGTCGCCTTGGCCACGCAGACTAAACGTGTAGTCTTGGCCGCCAATCAATTTGGCGACGGCTTCCACCTGATAGCGATGGTGCATGTAGAGCGGCACCAACACGTCTTCGAGTGTAGCCATGGCCGCGCCTGCGCGAATGTTGTCCTCGCCGAATCGTGCGAGGGCGCGGTCGCGAATTTTCATTAAGTTCTCAAGCCCGTCGATCACATTCGTGCCGTTGTCCCAAAGGTGCGCGTAGGAGCTTGAAGCGCTGGCCGGTCGCGCATCCTGATCAGTCAGATATCGCAGGCCGTGCGCGAACGCGTCGCCGAGAATCTTATCCAGCGCCGCTCTTTCATTTGTCCCCGAAGGAAAGTCCTGATAACCGTAGGCGATAGCAACTTTGTCCCAGTCGCCAATTCCTTTCGCATAGGCGTCGGACAGATCGGGCAAGCCGTCCGCGCCAAGTTTCACCATCGGCGCCGGGTAATCCATTACTGAGGCGCGGCCGGTCGTGCTCGCGGCGAAGTTGTGTTGCAATCCCAGCGTGTGGCCGACTTCATGAGCAGCCAATTGCCGCAAACGCGCAATCACAACTTGCTGCATGATCTTATCGACTACTGTCTTGTCTTTGCCGTACGGCGCCAAAAGACCTGAGGCGATCAGAAAGTCCTGACGATCGCGCAGTGACCCCAGGGAGACACGACCCTGAATGATCTCGCCGGTGCGCGGATCGTCGAGGGATGATCCGTACGACCAGCCACGCGTCGAACGATGCACCCACTGAATCACGTTGTAACGCACATCCATCGGATCGACATCGGGAGGCATTACTTCGACCCGAAATGCGTTGCGATAACCCGCGGCTTCGAAGGCCTGATTCCACCAGCTTGCGCCTTCGACTAAGGCCGACCGCACCGGTTCAGGCGCGCCGCGATCCACGTAGTAAACAATCGGCGCAACCGGATCGCTGATGGCGGCCGCAGGATCTTTTTTCTGCAGACGATGACGGCTGAGGTAGTGCTTCACGATTGGCTCACTGATCGGCGTCGCGAAATCCATGTATTGAATGCCGAAGTAGCCGGCCCGGGGATCGTTCTCCCGCGGCGTGTATCCGGGCGGCGGCAATTCAACGAATGAAACGTGTTCGCGGACGGTCACGGCCTGCGGATTCGGGGTCACCGACCGCACCAGTGGGCCTGACTCGCCGTCCGTCGTGAATGTAAGTGTGGTTTCGACTTCAGTATTTTTTGGAAAGTTCTTTGTGTTTGGCAGATAAAACGCAGAACGCGAGGCATCCAGACGAAACTGGCCTTGCTGGTTGCGTTGCAGCGCGCCCGGAATGCTGTGCACATCCCGCAGATAGAAGGCGGTCGCATCGACCAGCACACGATTGCCTTCTTCCGCTCCGACTTCGAACCCCCAGAGCGTCGATTCGGCGAATGCGTCCTTGACCGCTCGCCGCTCATCCGCGTTGTTGCTATCGGCGCGATATCCCTGGTTGGCCGCAATCATCAGAACCTTCGGCCCAATGCGCTCAAACCGCACGATATAACTTTGTCCCAGCTCGCCGCGATCCAAACCGAGGTCATTTGATCCGACGCCCGCAGCGAGAGATTCGACGTAAAGAAATTCAGAATCCCACTTGTCGACCTCCAGCCAAATCTTTCCAGTCTTCGCTTCCCAATAAAATGGAAAGTAGCCGGTGAACTTCTGCATGCCGGCGGTCTTCTCGCTGATCGTGGCAGTTCTGGCGGCATCACTTCCGCGTCCCTGCGCCCAGAGAGTCGAAGTGATTAAGGCGCACAGGGAACTCGCGACGACGAAACGCGCCGTGATTTGTTGACTCTTTTTCATTAAGAACCTCGCGCTAGCAACCTTTGTTACATTTTTGTTGACCGTCATTGCGGCCTTCTACTATCATTCGCGCACGTAGCAAGTCAAAACAAAAATTTTCAACGGCTGGTCTCCAGAGCCTGCGGCTAATCCCGTTCCTCTCGCTCCAGCTCAAAGCCGGTCAATCATAAGTACTGGATGGCGGCTAACTAATACACCTCGCGCAGCCCGCCACGCCCGGCTGTTTCGTTCAGCGCCAGGTTCACACGCATGGAATATCAAAACTTCGACCTCCAGGTCGAAGGTAAGCCAGGCGAATCCTACCGAGTACGAGTCCAGTCAGAAGGCATGGACGACATCGAAGGTCTGCTCGATCTGTCGCCGGAATGTAGGCAGATTGTCGACAGACTGCAGCAGGTAGAAACTCTGGAAGAAGGCAGCAGCCTGCCGATGGATCTTGGTTCGCTGCTCTACCGATGTCTGTTTCACGACGACGTGCGTGACCGGATGCTCTTGAGCTTTGGAGGTGTGTTTCGCGAAGCCGAAAAAGGCATGCGCATCCGGCTAATGCTTTCGCCGCCGGAGTTGGCGGCGTTGCCGTGGGAGTTTCTCTGCGATCCGAACACGAAATCGTACTTCGCGACCTCCGGAAAGACCCCTCTCATTCGTTACATCGCGTCGCGCGAGCCGATCAACTTGCTGCGTGTCGAATCGCCGGTGCGGATGCTCGTTTTGATTCCCTCAGGCTCAGGACTGGATACCGCGAAGGAAGAAGAGATTATCACCCAGGCGGTAAGAGCATCCGCGCGCATTGAACTGAAAATTATGAGGGAGAATGTAACGTATGATGAGATTGGTAAGGCACTGATTAAGAAGCGATATCACATTGTTCATTTTGTCGGTCATGGACAATTCAAGTCAGACCAAGGCTACCTGGAAATTGATAAGGACGAAAAACATGACGGCCTGATTTCGGCCGATGATTTTGCCGCGCTCTTCAAAGACTATCCGTCGCTGAAACTGGCGGTGCTTAATTGCTGCCAGGGAGGGCAACTCTCGCCGAAAGAGAAATATGCCGGCATAGCAGCGCAGTTGGTCGCGCTCGGCGTGCCTGCCGTGGTTGCCATGCAGTATCGCGTCTCTGACGATGCGGCGCTCGTGTTCGCGCGCGAATTCTATTTGAAACTATGCGACGGATGGGCACGCGGCCAGGTCGACACCGCCGTCTCATACGCGCGCCACCAAATTCTCAGGCAAGTCAAAGATGAGCCCATTGCGTTCGCGACGCCGGTGCTCTTTCTGCGATCGGACAACAGCATCATTTTTGATCTCGCAGAGGAGTCAGACGACCACCAGCCGATTCTAAAGCGATTTATGAGCCTCTTGCGCTCAGAGCCGGCAAAACACCGGGACCGGCTTGAGCAGGTCAAGGAGGCCCGCAAAAAGAACATCGAAGCGTGGCAAGAAAAAACCAAAGACAGCAACAAAGAGACGCGACTGCAGGCTATCGAAGCAATTGCAGAAGAACGAGCCGAGCTCACGGAACTCGATCAGCGGATCGTTCGTTGGAACCGGGCGATTCCGGCATCACTACTGGCGACATTTTTGATGTTTCTGGCAGGTTACGCCGGCTTGTTCAATGTCGTCCATGCCGACGATTGGCTTGAGGCAACGGTGATCCCTTATATGGACGAATTCGTGGCTCCGAGGTTTAGTCCGGATGTTCGCGTGATTCTTGCTGACCAGGGAAACAACGGTGGAATGGGCGAACCCGATGCGAGTTGGCGACAATACCATTCATCCTTGATCAAGGGTCTGACGGAAGCGGGCGCGAAAGTAATCGTTTTCGATATCAATCTGGATGGAGACACGGGGTATGACAAGTCATTCGCCGAAGCCATCACTGTCGCCGAGAGCAGGGGGACACGAGTAATCCTCGGGAAGGGCGTTGATGCAAGTGGCAAAATTGTGGCCGATCTTCCGAGTGAGTTGAACAAAAGGATTGCGGATAACTGGGGCAACTTCGACGTCGGCGGAGCACGGCACGGCGGAGTAGTGCGCATTTACCAACTAGGGCAATCATTGGGCACAGGCTCGACGGACCAATATGCAAATGAAAAGCGCGTGACACCTTCATTAGCACTGCAAACCGCTTCGACTTTTTTGACCGTTAAGCCTTTTTACAATGAAGAAAAAGACGAGATTGAACTTCGTTCTGCCGAGGCGATCGTAAGGCGCATACCGATCGAGAAAAATCAGCAATCGTTATTAGATTTCCGGTTCTGTCTGGCTGATGGCGGCAAGCTGAATGAAGTGACGAGCGCCTACGACGATGTCTATCGCCAACTGGACAATATCTCCTATCTCAAAGAGCGGTTTCAGGGGACAATCGTCTTAGTCGGTTTTAAAACCCCTGACGATCTCTTTAGCGTGCTCCAAGCCAAGCATCGCTATGGAACCGAAATCCACGCCAACGTTATTTCCAATATTCTGGGTGATGTCTATGTGCGCCTGCCCTCGACCTATTACAACATTCTAATCCTGGCCATCATGACCGGCATTGGGGCCCTGGTCAGGGCTCGCTTCTCTCATAATTTTGCTTTTCGATTCGCAGTCCCGTTCACCGACCCAAAGAAAAGATTGGATGTGCCCGGGCTCTTAGTTGGGGCAGACGTGGTTTATCTGCTAATCGCATTCCTGCTCTACAAGAACGGACTGATCTACATTCTTCAGACGTATCACCTGGTGGCGCCGTTCGTCGCATATTGGTTGACCGGCAAGCTGCGACGCAAAGCCATGTTCCGGCCATTAAAGGGGACGGGCTGATGCTTGACTCATACGGTAATACAATCGCACGCACGGTTGCGGCGGCCTTCGGAACAGCGCTCTTCTTCGGCGCCGCGAGCGTCAGCATGGTGCGCGCCCAGGCGCCATTACCTTTACCGTCCGGGACTCCAGCCGCCATCGCCAAGAGCATCGTGATTGACAACCGCGAGGTGCAGGAAACCAATGAACTCCAGCCGCAAGCAACGCTGACGCGCGGCGCGCGCACGGTTCGCCTTGTGCTGCCGGCTTTTCTCTACAAAGGCGACGTGATTCAGACCAAGCCGAACACCCAGGTAACGGTCACAGTGCAATTTCTCGAT
>DATNEI010000047.1:0-12080 GCA_035606795.1 Pyrinomonadaceae bacterium | reverse complement strand
CGAAGGGGAAAGAGCAAAGGGCGAAGGGCGAAGGGCAAAGGGGTAAGGGCAAAGAGCAAAGAGGTAAGAGCAAAGGGGTAAGGGCAAAGTCCCGACGGCAAAGAGTTAGGAGGAAGCGGCTGGGCGGGAAGGCCTAGAGTTCAGTCTTGCGCTTTGCTCTTGGCCCTTTGCCCTTTGCCCTTACCCCTTTGCCCTTTGCCCTTACCCCTTTGCCCTTCGCCCTTTGCCGCCCGCTACCGGCGTCGGTTTTTTGGTTTGGACTTAGTATGAGTCGACTTGGCTGCCTTGCTCTTCGCGCTCTTCCCGCGTGACGTTTTGGCTTTCGACGGGGCCTTTGCCTTTCGCGACTCTTTTGCTTTTGGTGATGCGTCCGCCGCGTCGTCAGCATCCTCAGGCGCCGGGCCGCCAACTTCATCGAGTGACGCGGTGATCAGATCGTCGCTCGGCCTGACGCCGTCAATGAAGGCAAACACGTGAAAATTGGCCGCCCGCTCGCGCAAAACCTCGACCCTTCCCGCGCGTTTCAGGCGTGCAAGTTCATTCATGACAAAGTTCTGTTCCGGAACACTCATGAAACGATAATCAATATCGAAGGCCAGCCCGGTTGAATGCGGCGGAGTATCGATGGTGGTGGCTGCGCGGTTAGATCGCCTGAGCACGTGTTGGTACTCTTCCGGCCTCACCAGCGAGCTCACAGGCAATGGCCGGTCGAACTGTTTGTGATAAGCGCCGGCGACTTCTTCCAAAATCTTAAGGGCGGCCGGACGCAGCGAGCTAAGCATCGCCGTTTTCATAGCTTGCCGATCAGTTCCGCTGCTGATGTCATACGAGCGGCCACGGAAATCCTTTGCCAACGTCTGTAATGATTGATAGTCGCTGAAGAGCTTCTGTCGCTGAGCCGGCTGGTCATAAGATTCGTCGAGCGCCGCCTTTTCTTCATCAATCGAAGCCAACTGTTTCTCTTGCTCGTTGAGCTGCTTCTGAAGGTCGGCTCGTTGCGCGCGACTCTTCGAAGATCCGAGCTGACTTTTCAGTCTGGCGATTTCATTTTGCGCGCTTTGGCGCGTCTCGGAGAGATGCTGGTACTCAGCGCGTAATTCGGTTTCGTCGTAGACCCCGATGGCGTGGTCGTCCTCGTAGCGAGTGAACGCGCTTTCGTCCGCCTTCGCGCCCACACCAAAGAGAACATAGTCGGTGGTGACCAGCGGAACCGGCACAAGATCGTGTCTCGAGATCAGCCCAGCCACATCGAGAAAATCCTGGCAGGTCTGCAGATTCTGCCTTTTCACTTCAGCAACTTGCGTGGCGAGGAACCAATGGCGGTCCTCGTAATGACGCAATTCGGAAGGAACATCGAGGGGTTCGTCGCCGGTCACCGCGGTGCGGTCTTCCTTGACCTTCTCGATGGCCCGAGCATAAAGCTCGGCATCGTTGTAGTTAACCGGCTCAGGTTCGTTAGCCGCCTCGGATCGATGCCAGAGCCTTTGCGGCGCGGTGAACCGCAGCGCGGCCCAAACTCCCGCACCGGCAGCGATGCTCACAACCAGCAGTAATACGAAGTTGAATTTGCGATTCATGAACGCAGGGCAGCAACTCGGGGGCAAATCGGCCACTACCTGAATGCAATTTTGGGGGCAGAGTACGTCTGAGCGGTTGGGGCGCGAATGACAAGATTACTACATCCGGTTTAGTAATCGACAATCGACATGTTTTGATTCGTGACATCTTAGTGCACTGAAACGTAAACAAAATGAAATGTTTCTCGGGTGGCCAGATCGGTTATCTTTGGAATCAATGATGTAGCCGTTGCATGTCGCCCTCATTTGCTCGCCATAGTTTCATGAGAGGATTCTCTACACATATTCGATTAGGGTTTGTCGTGCTGGCATTGCTGCTCGCGATGTCGCACAGCTCGTTCGCCGCAGGCAAGAAGACCAGCAACCGGCTTACCCGCGGCGAGGCGAAACAGGCGACCACGCGCCTCGCGGAAATGGGCTATGGCAGCGGCCGCAGCGCCTTAATCGCTTTTCAGAAGTACGAAGGACGCAAGGTCACCGGCCAGCTCACGCGAGATGAGTTCGAGGCAATTACTAACGCTGCTGCGCCCGAGGCCAAGGACGCAGGTTATCGACACGTTGAAGTCGATCTTGATCGCCAGATCCTGCTATTGATTGATGACGAGGGCGCGGTGAAAAAGGTGCTCCCTGTCTCGACGGGCAGCAACAAGCATTATCGCGAAAAGGGCATGAGCGGTTTGGCGTACACGCCGCGCGGTCGCTTTAAGATTTATGCAAAGATTGCCGGTTGGAGAACTTCGCCACTGGGCCTGCTTTATTATCCCAACTACTTCAGTGACGGATTGGCGATTCACGGAAACTCATCCGTGCCCGATACGCCGGCCAGTCATGGCTGCATTCGCGTACCGAACTCTGCAGCGATAGATTTATACAAGCAGTTGCCGATCGGAACCATCTTGCTAATTTATGATAAGGCGTCTTTCGTGTCGGGGAAGGATTGGGCTACTACTGACAGCAGGGAGTAAGCATTGTCTTCACCTTCACACTTTCCTCTCCGCTCAGTGAACTAACGCTCACCCGCAGATTTGCGCGATAATGACCGCGCACACTCTCTCAAACAATTTCTCCTCGACTATTTATGCTCCAATGTCCGAGATGCGGTCGCCAATATTCCAACGAGATATTGGTCTGCCCCAAAGATCAGACTCCGCTGCAGGCCGACGCGACGGTCGCGGACATTCCCATCGATCCGTTGCTGGGTCACATTTTTGACGAGAAATACCGGCTCGATGCACGTTTGGGTGGCGGTGGCATGGGGACGGTCTATCGCGCGACACATCTGCTGATCGACCGGCCCGTCGCGATCAAAGTCCTGAGCCAAAGGTTCATCGGCGACGAGACTGCGCAACAACGATTTCGTCGTGAGGCGCGCGCGGCCGGACGAATGCAGCATCCCAATGCCGTCAACGTCACGGACTTCGGCGCAACCGCCGACGGTTATCTCTACATTGTAATGGAGCTGCTCGAAGGACATACCTTGCGAGACGTGCTGCTCCGCGAAGCGCCACTCGATCTGGCCCGGACCGTATCGATCATGCTGCAGACGAGCGCGGCGGTGGCGGCGGCGCATGACATGGGTTTGATTCATCGGGATCTGAAGCCGGCAAACATTTTCATCGTGCAGAGACCGAACACGCCGGCGGTCGTCAAAGTGCTCGATTTCGGCGTCGCCAAGTTCGCGGTTGAAGAGCAAGCCGACGAGGACTATCAAACGCTGACTCAAGTCGGCGCGTTGATCGGCACGCCGCGCTACATGTCGCCCGAACAGTGTTCCGGCAAAGGCACGGTAACGCCGGCTTCGGACGTGTACAGTCTGGGCATCATTCTTTACGAAATGCTTTCGGGAGCGCCGCCATTCAACGCAGAAACTCCGCTCGCGATCGCATTTCGTCACGTCACGGAACCACCGCCGCCGTTGTCTGCCAGCGTGCCGCAAAGACTGCGAGACATCGTCGAGCGTGCTTTGACGAAAGAGCCGACCAAGCGTTTTGCCAATGCGGAGGAGCTTCGTGACGAACTATTGGCCGCGGCTGAAGCGTTAGGGTTGGAGTATCCGGACAGCAAAAGGGCGCCTCTGTCGCGCGAAGCACTGCGCGACTCAGGAACGGAAAGCCCTTCAGGGCGTTTGGTGATCGATTTAGAGAAGCTCCGTCAAGTACAAGCCGCAACTCAGCGAAAAGAAATGGCGGTGAATAGCGATGGCGCGAGTGCAAGTCCAATCAGGCGTGAAATCTCACGTCTCAACATCTCAGTAGCTGAAACCGAGAAACGAAAGCGGGTCTATCTGGCCGTGGCGGCCATAGTCCTGGCAATAGTGATGCTCGGGTCGGGCGTTGTTGCTACGCGATGGTGGCGCGGTGGAGGGATGTTGTCGAGCGCAGCGCCCACAGCCACCCCGGCACCAACTCCGACAGCGACGCCGGCCGAATCGCCGACGCCGACACCAGAGCCCAAACCTGCTCATCACCCGAGCAAGCCTCGGGAAAAGCCTTCAAAGATAAAGCGCGCGCTAAACAAGCTGAAGGGTATCTTCGGTTAGTGAGTGGCACGCGCATCTTGCGCGTAGTTTTCACGGGCGAGACGCCCGTACCATTCTTCAAACTTAAAGCACGGGCTTCTGTTGCCGTTTCGTAACCTCAATCCTTCCATATTATAGTGCTATATCTTTTCGCGGTTGGAGATGACGACGAAATCATTTCAGGTTGGCAGTGCAACTTTCGGCGACGGCCGCTTGACTGTAATTGCCGGCCCCTGCGTGATCGAATCCGAAGAGCACGCGATGATGATGGCGCGTGAATGCCAGTCGCGCGCGCAGGCGGTGGGGCTCGATTTTGTGTTCAAGTCATCGTTCGATAAAGCGAATCGATCGTCAATCAAAAGTTTTCGCGGCCTTGGCATGAATGCCGGCCTGGAAATTCTGGCGACGATAAAGAAAGAGCTGAATGTGCCAGTTGTAACAGACGTGCACGACATAGCCCAGATTGAAGCGACCGCTGAAGTTGCGGACATCCTGCAAATCCCTGCTTTCCTTTGCCGGCAGACAGATTTGATTATCGCGGCGGCAAAATCCGGCCGCGCGGTGAACATCAAGAAGGGGCAGTTTCTCGCGCCCGAAGATGCGCGGAACATCGTCGACAAGGCCCGCGGCGCTGGTGGTGAACGAGTCATGATCACTGAGCGCGGCGTCAGCTTTGGCTACAACAACCTGGTCGTCGACATGAGATCGTTTCCGATTATGAGCAGCTTCGGCGTCCCGATCGTCTTCGATGTGACGCATTCGCTGCAACTGCCCGGCGGTAAGGGCGATGCAACGGGCGGTTTGCCGCAATACATCGAACCGCTGGCGCGTGCCGGGGTCGCTTGCGGCGTGGATGCTGTGTTCATGGAGGTACACGAAGCGCCGGAACGCGCGCCCTCAGATGGGCCGAACATGTTGCCGCTTGAGCGCATGGCATCCTTGCTTGAGAGCTTGAGAGACATTCATGCTCTGGTGAGCGAATCCAAATTGAAAACTGAAAAATGAAAATTGCAAATTGCAAATTCCTCATTGCGCTTCTTTTGGCTCTAGTCGTTTCCTTTGATAATCGGGCACAGGAAGAAGCGCGCGCGGCCTGGCAAGTCACGAACTTTGACATCAATGTCGCAAATCTAAGTAGTGAGAGAGCGCTAAACGCGCGCGCTACACTTAATGTGCGCAACGTTGGACGCGGCGCTGGATCCACTTTGACGCTGCGCATCAACACAAAGGCAGAGGTTAAGAACGTCACAGTAGGCACAGTAGCCGCCGGCTATAAGTTGCTGCCCGAACCGCGCGGTGGCGGACAACGAATCCTGATTAACTTGCCAAGTGCCGTTGCTGCGAGCGACACCATATCCGTTACCGTGGAGTACCGTCTGCCCATTGAAGACAATACAGGTGTCGCCGCGATCTCTCCGGTTGGATCACAGTTTCTGCCTTCGTCGATGTGGTATCCGGCGCCGAACACGGCGTTTGCAGTGCGTGGTCCGGATTACGCGCCCTTTCGTCTGAACTTAAACAATGCGACGGCAATTTCGTCCGGCATCGAAAAGAGCGCCGGCGGCAACAGCGTCTTCGAGCAATCTCTGAATGCGCAACCATTTTTTGTAATCGGCGAATGGGACCGGGTGGATGGAGGCGCAGGCGCGTCAGGCATCGTCACGTTTGTTCCAAAGGGCGCGAGCGATGAAGAGCGAAAGCAAGCACAGAGCTTGATGACGCTCGCGGCGAACGCGCGAACTTTTTACGCCGGCTTGTTAGGTAATGCTCCTGAACTACCGGTACGTTTAATCACAGTCAGGCGCGGAGCGGGGTTCGATGATGGGGGCGCCATTCTCCTGGGCGAGGGTTCGTTGCGTCGAAAGAAAGTCGATTCCACGACGGCGCTCGCGATTGCCGAAGCTGTGGCGCGGATGTGGGTCGGGACGAATACGGCCGTGCGCGGCGAAGGGTTTGGCGTCTTGCGCGAAGGTTTGACGCGCTACCTGGCGACACTATTCATCGAAAAGGAATTTGGCGCCGATGCTGCCAATGAAGAGCGTGCGCGACAGCGTCTGGCGTACGAGTCGATCGCCAAGCGGGACGCGCCACTAGCACGCACGACTGCACTCGACCCAACCTACTTCAATTCTGTAGGCAACAAAGGCGCGATGGTTTGGCGGCTGACGGCGAATTTCATGGGGCCTGGAAACTTCATTGGCGTGGTCCGGGATGCCCTGGCGTCGTCGCAAAAAGAAATCGAGGGGCTAACACTGGCGCGCTTGCGGGCGGCGTTGAACGATCGCGGCGGCGCGACAATGAAGAACATTCTCGATCAGGAGTTAGATCAACCGACCGACATGGATCTCCTCGTCGGCTTGCCTCAGCAACAGGCTGGTCAGTGGACAGTGGCGCTGCGCAATCTTGGCTCCTTCAACGCCAAGGTGGTCGTAGCCGCCGTGACGAATTCAGGACAACGAATTACTAGCGAAGGAACCATTCCCGCTCATGACTTTGCGCAGGTGACTTTCTCGAGCACGACTCCGATCGCGCGGGTGGAAGTTGATCCCGAAAAACTCTATCCGCAGCTTGACTACACGAACGACGTTGCGCCGAGGCCAATCGAAACCTCAGCATCATTATCTGAGGCTATGCGTTTGTTCGGCACACAGGACTATCCCAAAGCAGAATTGTTGGCAAAGCAATTAATCGCAATCGCACCGGAAACGCAGGAAGCCCGCGTGCTGTTCGCGCGCGCATTGTTGGCACAAAACAAACTTGATGAAGCCGAACGCGAATTCCGGCAATTGGCAGAGAATCGCTTACCGACGCCTTCGACACTGGCGTGGTCAGCCATCGGACTTGGCGAAATTGCTTCGCGTCGAGGCCAGGCGAAAGAAGCAGCGCGCCTGTTCAACGAAGCAGTGCGGGCCGATGCCGAATATGCGGCGACGTTGAATGCGCGTGCAGCCAGAATCCGCGCTGAAGCGGCGGCCGGGATGACGCCGGCGATCGACGAATCGGCGAAAGCCTTCATAGCTCAGTTCGATGCGGCGGTGCGCACGGGCCGCCAGAATGAGATCCTGCCGCTGATCGTAACGGGCGAATTGAAGCGGTTCACTCAGCAAGTCGTGGGCACTCAGCCCGAGCTGTGGGAGACACGGGTGCTGCGCACAGAAGCCCTCGGAGCTAATCAAATCGCCGTCGATGTGGCGATGCAGACGCGACAGCTTGGCGCCGATCATTCAGGCACGGCAGTCTTTGTTTTAGCTAAAGTCGGAGGCGGCTGGAAACTAAACGCAATCGAGCTGTTTGAAGTGAAATAGGAAAACAACTTTTTAAGTTTCGAGTTTCAGGTTTCAGGTTTCAAGTTTCAAGTTCAGTGTCTCCAATGTTTCATGTGTCATCTGCCGGTCTGCTAAACCAACCATAACTTGAAACTCGAGACTTGAGACTTGAGACTCGAAACTCGAAACTCTAAACTTGAAACCTGAACCTTGAAACTCGAAACTGATATCGCTGAACGGGCCCGGCGGATCAAGCTTCTGCTCATGGACTGTGACGGCGTCATGACCGATGCGCGTCTCTGGCTGACACGCGATGGCGATGAACAGAAAGCCTTTCATGCGCGCGACGGGCAGGGAATTTCCGTTTGGCATCGTGCTGGCTTCCACAGCGGAATAGTTTCTGGTCGTGCTTCGAGCTCGGTAGAACGCAGAGCGCACGAACTCAAAATGAAGTACGTGCACCAGTACTCAAAGAGCAAGACAATCGCGCTCGAAGAGATACTCGCCGACGCAAAAGTGAGCGCGGAGGAGTGTTGTTTTATTGGAGATGATCTCGGCGACATTGGAGTAATGCGGCGTGTCGGTCTGGCTGTGGCCGTTGCTGATGCGGCGGAAGACACGAAAGCTGCAGCGCACTATGTGACTATCTTAAACGGGGGCAAAGGCGCCGTGCGCGAAGTAGTTGAATTACTCCTCAAGGCACAGGGTCGTTGGGACGAACTCATCGCCCCAGTCATCAATCGCTGAAGGCGCGTCGCGACGCGTACTTGTCGCTGAATTTTGAGCGGCGTCAGATTGTCCAGGAAAACTTTTTCGCGTGCCTGTTCGGGTGACTCGCAATTGAGCGCCTCGACTTTAGAGTTCGTCGCGGTTGACAGTCCCAATTTCATCCTTCATCCTTCCGCCCTCATTTCGTTGCCGGTAAGCGGGCGTAACTCAATGGTAGAGTGTCAGCTTCCCAAGCTGAAAGTTGCGAGTTCGAGCCTCGTCGCCCGCTCCAAACTACCTCAGGAATTCTTGATCTTAATTTTCAGCTCAACAGAATTGTTAGAACTGTCTCCCGAAACGTCCCCAAAATGCTCGTTCACGGATGTCAGTCTCCAAGAGTGAACAGTAGTGTCCACTAAACTACGAACCATGACGGTCTTCAGGTAAGTTTTCTAAGTTGTAGAATCGCGCGCGGCGAAGCGTCATGAACGTTAACTCACTACGATAACCGATTCCCGAACGTTAAGCTTGCTTGCTCAGTATTGAACCCTATCACGTACACGTAATACTAGACTGCGTCTCAAGTTAGACCGTTCCTGCGAAAAATCTTGCAAAGGCGTACTGACGTGATATAACGTCTCGCAGCGATTAGCAATTTGAAAAGGCTGTCTTCCACGAGCTGTTCCCCCACAACTCGCGCACTTTCAGCCCAATTAAGTCTGTTACCACCGCAGGTGTTCGCAGACATCGACGTCCGACTCAGAAAAGGAGCGTCAATTATGGATCGCGCTCTTCTAATCATCGGTGAGTCACACCGAATCTCTGCGAAGCGACATTCAAAGCTCTAGCTTCGGCGTTCCACTTTTGATCACGGTCGTTTCACTGATTCTTGGATTTATCTCCAGCATTCATAGCCGTGCCGTAATCGGTTCAATAAACGCCCAAGCAGTCAACGGACCAACAGGTTCCTCGCACACTACCCTTTCATTAAGCGACCGTGCACCGATGGCGCTGATTACGATTCGACCCGCGGGCTTCGATCCGGTCGAGGTGACTCCACCGTCAAGCCGCTTCTTGCTGGCCGTAGATAATAAGAGTGGGCTTGAAAGACTGACGCTCCGGCTCACGACCGTGAAAGGTGACTGGGTTCGCGACATACAACTGTCGCCACAACAGCCCAAATGGCGGGAGAAGATCACTCTCGCGGCGGGCAACTATTTGATGACCGAAGCCAATCACCCCAACTGGCGTTGCCGCTTAACGATCGCACCTTGATGACAGGGTTTGATAAGCGAGAAAACGACGTTCCACGCTTTACAGGAGAATGAAAGATGGCCCACCGTTCAGCCTCGCCCTCATTCGCTGATTCGATCAAAGTACTTGGCGGCCGCATCATCATCGGCATTGCCGTGCTGCTCTTAAGCTCGTTTGGGGCGGTGGCACAGACTGGCCCCACCGACGGGATGACGCCAAGCGGACTTTCCCCCGGCGCGCCGGCGGGCAGTTACGGTCTCAGCAACTTTGACAACGTCAATCTTTACAACGGCAACTTGAATGTGGCTTTGCCATTGTTGGGTATTGGTGGACGTGGCAGCGCACAAACGCAGATGACCTTAAAGCTGGAAACGACTCACTGGGTTATCGAACGCGATAATAGTGACGGGTTCGAAACGGACTATCCCAATCCAAACTCATGGGAAGGTATCCGGCCTGGTTATGGTCCCGGAATATTGCAGGCGCGAGTTGCTATGGTTCCCATGGTTCAATCACATAATATTCAAAAACTCACGCGATTAACTTTTACGACTAGCGACGGCACTGAATACGAGTTGATTGATACTTATCACGGCGGCGCGCCATGGAGCACGGGCACTCGCCCACGTGGGCGCGTGTTCGTCAGTCATGATGGCGGCTTCATAACGTTTGTTTCGAACACTGACATCTTCGATGGTTCCTGGCCCGTTTACAGTGATGGACTGAGTGGGTATTTGTATTTTGCCGACGGCACACGCTACGAAATCACTAACGGCACCGTCACGAAGATTCGCGACCGAAACGGCAACCTGATCTCATTCGCCTATGATTCCTTCAAGCGAGTTACGAGTATTACTGACTCGCTGAATCGTCAGGTAACCGTCACTTACGCCGATATGTCGTCGGTCTTTTACGATCAGATCAGTTACAAAGGCTTTGGTGGCGCTCAGCGGACGCTCAAGGTTTGGCACACCAGTCTCGGTAACGCGTTGCGCAGCGGGTATTCGGTGCAGACGTATGCACAGTTATTTGGCAGCGGTGACAGCACGACCTATAACCCGACTGATGTAGTTTCAGCGTTAGAGTTGGCTGACGGGCGTCAATATCAGTTTCGCTACAACCCTTATGGCGAGTTAGCGCGGATAGTTCTGCCGACGGGCGGCGCGATTGAGTACGACTATGCGGAAAAGGGTAACGGAACGTCCGTCACCCAGCGCAGAGTTTCCGAGCGGCGCGTTTACCCAGACGGCTCTACCCTCGAAAGCAAGCAAACATATTCCGCCACTTACAATGGCACAACTACGACCACGGTCGAATCGCGCGACGCAAGCAATAATTTGCTATCGAAGAGCCTTCACTACTTTTACAGCGATCCGATCTCATCGATTAATTACGCTTACAATTCGGCGGTGACCTATTCGAATTGGCAGGAAGGCCGCGAGTTCAAGACGGAATCGCTGGCGGCGGATGGCTCAACCATTTTGCGACGAAATGAGAGCACGTGGGAGCAGGGCGCAACTGTCACGTCATGGCTGGCTTCACATGACGCTGCCAACAACCCTCGCGTCAATCAAACCCTCGACACGCTGGTCGATACCAACCAAGTGAGCAAGCAGACATTCACCTTCGATGATTACAACAACACCACGAACGTTTATGAATACGACTTCGGGTCGGGAGCGGCTGGGAGCCTGGTGCGGCGCGCTCACACCGACTTCATGACCACGAATCCGGTCAATAGCATCGATTATACATCGAGCGCGAATAGTCTCTATTTCTATCGCTTGCCCTCACAAACATCGGTCTTTGATGCCGGCGGAACCGAACGCGCGCGCACCTCGTTCGAATACGATAACTACACAACAGCCACGAACCACGCCGCATTGCTAAATCGTTCGGACATCAGCGGTCTTGACTCAGGATTCAATACGAACTACGCAACGCGGGCCAACGTGACAGCAACGACGCGATATCTGCTGAACACGAGCGGTCAGGTGACCGGATCGATTTCGACCTATGCCCAATTCGACATTGCCGGCAACAACGTCGAAGTGATTGACGGCCGCGGTTATGCAACGAATTTTTACTTTGACGATTGCTTTGGCGCGCCGAATGGCAATGCGCGGCTCAACTCAGCACCCACGGAATTGAGTTCAGTTAGTCAGTCAAGTTATGCCATGCTTACCAGCGTCACCAATGCGCTGAGCCAGACGGCCTACGCCCAATACGACTATTACCTTGGTCGCGCGGTAGACGGCGAAGACCTGAATGGTGTTGTGGCCAGCGGCTATTTTGACGACGCCCTTGACCGGCCAACGAAAGTCATTCGCAACTACAACAACCTTGCGGCGACGAGCAAGATCGAATTCAGCTATGACGACACGAACCGCATTGTCACTACCAAAAGTGATTTCGCTTCTTACGATGACAAGCTCCTGCGCAAAGACGCACTGTACGATGGGCTCGGCCGGACAACTGAGACACGTGCCTACGAGAATTCGACGCAATACATCACCGTGAAGAGTGTTCCGTTCACCGTGCTACAAGACCCGGACACGAGCGCATGGGTGGCCGCGTCCCAAACTTCGAATCCGTATCGCACATATCTGAGCGAAACAGCCGTCTGGACAACGACGTTTACCGATGCGCTGGGACGCACAACGAAAGTCCGCACACCCGACAATGCCATTGCACGGAGCAGCTACAGTGGGAACTCAGTGACTGTCACCGATCAGGCAGCCAAAGCGAGAAAGAGTG
>DATNEI010000046.1:0-10967 GCA_035606795.1 Pyrinomonadaceae bacterium | reverse complement strand
TCATGACGTTCAGCGTGCAGCAGACGCGCGCACAGCAGATTGATTGCCAGACCGCCGGCGGCGACGGCAGTCATGACGCCGCTGCGCACTGGGGTCGGCGCCAGCCAGCGCGTATACGCTTCGTAAAAAATGAATAGCGCGATGAGGACGAGCGCCACGCCGTTGATGAACGCGGCCAGGATTTCCAAACGGTAATATCCGAAAGTCTTACCCGGGGTGGCCGGTCGCGTGCCAAACCACACTGCAGTGAGCGCGAGCGTCAAAGCCGCCACGTCTGCCAACATATGCCCGGCATCCGCAAACAAAGCCAGCGAGCCGGTCCACCAACCGCCGAATCCTTCGGCCAGCATGTAGACCGCAGTCAGAGTCGTCACCATCATCAATCGGCGGCGACTGGCTTCTGCGCGGCCGTGTCGATGCCCGTGATGCGAATGAGTGTGACCTTCCGCGCTCATTTCTTCGACAGATTAGCAGATCGGGTAATCGCGGGAATACTTGTTTTCTTCGTTACTTTGAAAACCGGCTCAGTGCTAGAATCCCTCCGCTTTAAAGTTCGTTCATCTTGCACCGGCACGGGAGCATGCGATGAAAAAATTTGAAGTACTGCGGCCATGGGCCTTGAGCTTAGCCATCCTTTGTGTTTCCACCCTGTCAATTGCGGCGCAGAGTTTCACGCTGGAACAAGTAACAAGCTCTCCTTTCCCTACCGATTTAGTCGCGACCAAACGTGGCGATCGAATCGCATGGGCGTTCGATGCTGAAGGCAAACGTAATATTTGGATCGCCGAAGCGCCTGCGTTTGCCGCCCGCCAACTGACGCATTACGACAAAGATGACGGCGGTGAGCTGACCGATCTCGTCTTTGCCCCGAACGGCAACTCGATCGCTTACGCGCGTGGCAACGAACAGGGAAAGAACCAGGCGGGCGAGTATGCGAATCCCACTACCGATCCGGCTGGTACCAGGAAAGAAGTTTGGGTGGTCGACACCCGCGTGGGCCGCACAACCAAAATCGGCGAGGGCGAAGCGCCGATGTTCGATCCCAGCGGCGATCAAATCATTTATAGCCGCGAAGGAAAGTTGAGGACAGCGCCGCTGATGGGCGGGAAAGAGCGAAAGCTTTTCGAGATTCGCGGCAACATCGGCGCACACGAATGGTCGCCTGATGGATCGCAGTTGGCGTTTGTGGCAAATCGAGGCGACCACAGCTTCATCGGCATCTATGATCCGCGCGGCGGCAGCATACGCTTTTTATCTCCCAGCACCGATCGTGATGTGCTGCCCCACTGGTCATCTGACGGAAGACGCATCGCCTTCATTCGTCTCTTCAATATCTCTGACAATTTTTCGCTGGATCGTGAACGACTTCAGCCATGGGCCATCTTTATCGGCGATGCGCACACGGGAGACGCCAGGCAGATTTGGCACTCGGGTGATCAGGACAATGACTCATATCCGCAAGGCGGGGCTGACTTCTGGCAATGGGTGGCCGGCGATCGCTTGCTCTTCCCTTCGGAAAAAGACGGCTGGATGCATCCGTATTCAATCTCAACTGAGGGCGGCGCTGTAACTGCGTTGACACCGGGTGAATTCGAAGTCGAAAACATTGCTCTGCCGCCGGACAAGTCTACCGTCGTGTTTTCGACAAACAAGGGCGACATCGATCGCCGTCACCTCTGGTCAATAAGTGTCGCCGGTGGCGCGCCGCGGCAGCTTACCAGCGGTGAAGGAATTGAGATGTATCCGGCCGTCTTCGATAACGGCCGGCGAGTCGCCTTTCTTCATTCAACTGCGCACGATCCGTTCATGCCGTTCACTGCGAACATCGACGGCTCAGGCATGAAGCCGCTGGCGCCGCAGGCTTTGCCGCGCGATTTTCCCTCGGCGCAACTGGTCGTTCCGGAGCAGGTGATTTTCAAAGCCGCCGATGGCCTGGAGATTCACGGGCAATTATTCAAACCAAAGAATGCTTCCGGCAAGATGCCCGGCCTTATCTTCACGCATGGCGGACCGCCGCGCCAGATGCTGCTGGGTTGGCATTACATGTACTACTACCACAACTCTTACGCGATGAATCAGTATCTCGCGAGCCGCGGCTATCTGGTCTTATCGGTCAATTATCGCAGCGGCATCGGCTATGGCCGCAGTTTCCGCCTGGCCCAACATCGCGGCGCGCGGGGCGCTGCGGAATATCAGGACGTGGTTGCCGGCGCAAAGTACCTGCGCAGCCGCGACGATGTCGATGTCAAGCGCATTGGGCTGTGGGGAGGATCGTACGGCGGCTATCTGACGGCGCTTGGTTTGGCGCGTAATTCAGACATCTTTTCCGCGGGAGTCGATTTTCATGGCGTGCATGATTGGAGCCTGCGCGTCGGCGGCTTGCCCCTGCAGTTCAATAATCAGGAACAAACGCGGGTTGCGCGCGAGTCATCACCGATCGCTTCGGTCGATAAGTGGAAGTCACCGGTGTTGCTAATTCACGGCGACGACGATCGCAACGTTGAGTTCGCTCAGACTGTGAATCTCGTGCGCCTGCTGCGGAAGAATAATGTGTACTTTGAAGAATTGATTTTCCCGGATGAGATTCATGATCTGTTGCTGCACAAGGATTGGGTGCGCGCCTATCATGCATCCGCGGACTTCTTTGACAAGCATTTGAAGTGACCTTTGACCCGCGCAATATTCTGGTAATCGACTTTGGCCAGCTCGGCGACGTCGTGATGAGCTTGCCGGCGTTGCGGGTAATTCGCGAACGATTTCCGCAAGCGCGCCTTACAGTTGCAGCGGGCACGCCGAGTTCCCAAATCGTCGAGCTATCGGGCTGCGCAGATGAAATCATAGCCGTCGATCGCGTAGCCCTGCGTGACGGATTTATCCCGCTCTCGATCTTCCGGATTTTTCACATCGTCAAAGACGTCCGTCGTCGGCAATTTGATTTCGTCATCGACCTCCACAGTTTTTCCGAAACGAATTTGATGGGCTTCTTATCGGGCGCGGGAAAGCGTCTGTTCGCGCGCCGGCCAGGCCGCTCGCTCGATTTTCTGGCGAACTTCATTCCCAAGCCGCCAGTCGATCGAAATGATCCCGACCAGCACCTGGTTGATCGATATCTTGACGTGCTGAAGCCGCTGGGCATTGTCGATGTTCCGCGCGTTCCCGCGATCACTCCGCGGACTGCAGATAATCGCGCGATTGACGCAACGCTGAAAAAGGCGAAAGCGGAATCCGGCATGCCGCTGGTAGGTCTGTTTCCCGGCGCCGGACATCCCGGCCGCGCCTGGCCCGTCGAAAAATGGGCCGAGTTCGCTGACTTTTTGATTCGGAATGACGGCGTCCGGCCCGTAGTTTTTATCGGACCCGAGGAGCGGACGGCAGCCCAGGAGATGCGACGAACGTTTCCGGCATCGACATTATTTCTCGAGAAGCTTTCGATTGGTGAACTCGCCGCAGCGCAGGCGCGCCTGGCAGTTTTCGTGTCGAACGACACCGGCCCAGTGCACATCGCCGCAGCCGTGGGCGCGCCGATCGTCGTCTTGATTGGTCGTCCCACACCGCACGCTTACATCCCGCTGGCGAATTCCAAGCGGCTGATTTTCAGCCATGGCGTCCATACCATCGAAGTTGAAGAAGTTTATGCGGCGACGCGCGAGTTGTTGGCGGCTGAGCGCATGACGACACTGTTCGCAAGCTGAATCCGCACTTCTTATGAATCTCCATCGAATATTGGCGCTGGTGGTCACGCTCAGCGCAATCGCGCTTGGGTTGGTGGCAAGTCGCGCGTCCAGCACGCCGCAGTCATCGTTAGCAAACGACAGCTCTGCACACTCAAAGTCCGCGATCGTTGCGCAGAACGAATTTGATGCAACTCTCGCGCATGACATCGATCAGCTGATTGACGCCGACTCTGGAAAAGCACGTTGGGGAGTTTTCGTGATGTCTGTAAAAGACAATCGCGTTTTGTATTCGCATGACGGCGACAAGCTGTTTACTCCCGCATCGAACATGAAAATCTACACCACGGCGATCGCCCTCGATCTGTTGGGACCGGAATATCGCTGGCGGACTTCCGTGTATGCGTCGAAGCCGCTGGACGCGGACGGCAGCGTTGATGGAGATCTGATTCTGTATGGGCGCGGCGCGCCTGATCTCGACTCGAAAAAACCAGAGAGCCTGCCGGCGCTAGCCGACCAACTGCGTCAGCGCGGTGTGCGCAGAGTAAGGGGCAGAATCATCGGCGATGAGAGTTACTTTCGCGGCGAACAATATGGTATCGGCTGGCAATGGAATGATTTGCAGTGGTACTACGGCGCGCAACCAAGCGCTTTGTCGATTGACGAGAACAGCGTCGAAGTCACGCTGGGCCCGGGCAACAAGGCGAGTGGACCGGCGTCAGCGGTCGTCACCCCCAACGACGGCGATCTCCGATTAACAAACAACGCGACCACAGTCGAGCGAGATGCGGCCACAACGGTGGGGATTAAGCGCGGCTTATCAAACAACGACGTGCTGGTTTGGGGAGAGTTTCCCATCGGCGGACACGCGTACTCCGCATTTCTATCGGTTCACAATCCCGCCCTGCGCGCGGCAACGACTTTCAAACGATTGCTCAGCGCTCGGGGAATACAGGTTGATGGTGATGTTGAGAGTCGCGACTTTCGCGTGGCGGAATCGGCTCGATTTGATCCGCAAAAGGGAATCGAGTTGGCTTCGGTCGAGAGCGCGACTTTGGCAGACATCGTGCGCAAGACGAACAAGCAAAGTAACAACCTTTACGCCGAATTGATTCTTCGCACTTTAGGAAAAGAGAAAGGTGTTACAGTCCCCGATTCCGATCCGCGAAAGAACGCAGCGCGCGGCGACGATGAAGCGGGCGTCGCAATCGTCAAAAAATGGCTGAGCGACCACCATGTCGATGTTACCGCGCTGTCTATCCTCGACGGCTGCGGCCTGTCGCGTTTGGATCTGATCACGCCTGAAAGTGCCGCGCAACTTCTCGCGGTGGCCGCTCAAGCTTCGTGGCATCAATCCTTTCATGACTCGTTGCCAATTGCGGCACACGACGGAACACTACAGGGCCGGCTGACAAATGTCGGCGGTCGGATCGCCGCGAAAACGGGGTCTCTCACCTACGTCCATTCACTTTCCGGGTATGCAACCACAGCGTCGGGCGAGGTCCTCGTCTTCTCGATTATTTGTAACGACGCGACTGGTCAGGCCCGGCCACTTCGAACCATCGACGCTATCGCCAGCCGCATAACCGCCAACCGATAAGCGAAAATCCCTGAAAAACCGAAGCTCTGTGGCAAGGCAGCTTGCCAGAGTTTGCTCTAGACAAACCCAGTTCAACACAGTAATATTGCCTAGGAATGGTCTTCTTGACCTTCCTTTCCTTGCCCTGAACGAACAAACCGCTTCCTCCGTCTCTTTCCAGGAGCAACGCCAATGATCACCTTCGGTCGAATTCTTTCCCTCAGTCTGATTATTACATCCCAGGCCCTCGTGGCTGCGGCTCAGCGCCCGCTGACAGCCAAGGCCAACAATCTTCAAACACAACCCACTTCCGCTAAGGCGAACGATAACGATCGCGTTCGGGACGGGCTGGTCGGTCCGGTGCGTCGTATTCGCACGGAAGTTGTCAAAGTTGTTACGACGGACGGAAAGATCGTGGAAAGCGGCAAGCGCGTTTTGCTGGAAGCTGCCGAATACGATCTCAACGGCGCCAAGACCGTCAATCAATATTTTCCGGTGGCGGGATCTACATCGACGGGCCGCGAAGTTTACAAGTACGACGACAAAGGCAACATCAGCGAGATGACTTTGACCGGTAGCGACGGTTCGCTGATCAGCAAAGAGACTTATAAATACGAGTATGACTCACTGGGCAACTGGACCAGGATGACGACTTCAGTCGCCGTGGTTGAGAATGGCTCAATCACTTTTGAACCTACGGAAGTTACCCAGCGGACGATTTCGTATTACCTCGATGCGACGATGACGAAGGTGCTTCAGCCGTCGAGCAACACCACGTCGACCAGTGCGACGAATGCCACGGCTAACAATAGCGGCGCCAACACAAAATCGAATCAGCAGCAGACGATTGTGGCGCCCTTGCAACTGACACACCGGGCACCGATCACACTCAGCAGTCAGCCGATTCAACCGGTTGCCGAGATGCGCAACGTTTCGTTTGCAAGCAATCCAAAGGTTGCAGTCGAGAATGCGCCGACTCCTCCGGCCCAGCCCGCGCGGACGGTGTCAGGTGGGGTGCTCAACGGCAGCGCATTGAATTTGCCCGCTCCGCTGTTTCCTGAGGCAGCCCGTCGTATGCGAACGTCTGGCGTCGTCGAAGTTGACGTCGTGATTGATGAGAACGGAAAAGTCGTGTCCGCGAAAGCGACTTCCGGCCCGCCACTTTTCCGCGACAATGCAGTTCAGGCGGCGCTACGCGCCAAGTTCACACCGAGCAAACTGTCGGGACAGCCCGTCAAAGTCACTGGCAAGATTATCTACAATTTCCGCATGCCCTAAGCTCCCGTCCTTTGCGGCGCGCCCTACGAAAAAGGAAACCACCATGGCACTCACAGGAGAACTTAACGACCTTTCCCTCGCAGAACTAATCGAATTTTTCTGCAACCAGCGAAAAACTGGCCGCCTGAAAGTCATCTATCCGATGGGCGCAGGCTATTTCTATCTCAAGGCCGGTGCGGTCGTTCACGCGCGCTTGGGTGACTTGCGCGGAATTGACGCAGTCTTCTTCGCCCTGACGCAACCGAACGCTTCATTCAAGTTCAGCCCCGCCTTCGAAGCTCCCGAACACTCAATCAATCAGCCCTGGACCTCCGTAGTTCTGGAAGGCTTGCGGCGCATGGACGAAGGTGTCCTGCCGCGCAGTCCGTCCGTGGTTCACGCTGAACCGGACCATGACGGGGAACACGAGCCAGCTGCCGTAGCAACTCCTGAGACAACTCCCGTGAAAGCTCCGGCGCCTACGCCGGCTAAGACCGCAACTGCTCCAGTTAAAGCGAAGACTGTCGTCGCCAATTCGAATGACGACGTCAAGGCTTTTGGAGTCCTGCTGTCCGGATCAAACAGCGAGTCATTCGCGCGCCGGCGTTGGAACCCAGCCCTGGTCGTTACCGCCGTCGTTGTTCTGGTCGCAGCGATCGGCGTGCCGTGGGGTTGGTACACGCACAAGCGCAACGTGCAAATGACAAATGAGGCTCAGGCCGCGACGCCGCAGCCGGTAACGGTGGCGACACCGGCTCAGGTTCAACCGGAGACGCCCGCGCCGCAGACTGCGCCAGCGACTGCAGACAATGATGCTGAACTGGCGAAGCGCCAACGCGAAGCGCGAGCTAAAGAGCGAGCCAAGGCGCAGGAACAAGCAGCCAATGCCGACGCCGCGAAACCTGTGGCCAACACTTCTGCGAATAAGAAAGCCATCGTTACGGTGACCTACGATGAAAATGGGCGAGTGACGGCAGCGTCAGGTGGAGACGCAACTGCGCTGCGCATTGCGCGTCAGAAGCGCTTCCCACCGGGCAAGCCGGGTTCGGCGACTGTCACGATTCCCATCAACTGATTCGGTTGTAGGAGATGTCCTGAAGAAAGCGCGGGGCTGCGTTCCCGCGCTTTTTTTATACGAGGGTCGTTATTTCTTCTTCACTGAGCACCGCGGTTGCTTGCTTGGCGTGCTCGAAAATTCGATTGACCCGATCATCCGTCGCTTCAACGCCGCGAGTTTCGAGCCAATAGATCACGTTCGATTTCCCGCTCATCGGCCCAATCTCAATTACCTGTTTCAAACCGAATTGTCCCGCCGGAACTCCTGAATAAATCAGATCCGCAAGTTCCGTGTCACCCTTGCGATAGCTTTTGATCACCGCCGCAGCATGCACGCCGGTGGCTGTGCGAAACGCGTCCTTTCCAAATACCGGATAGTTCAGCGGCACGTCCCAGTGACAGGCATCTGCCGCTTTGTCGCAGTATTCGCGCAGCTTCGTAAGGTCGTTATCAATCCAACCCATCAATTTCAAGTTCACTAACAGTTGATCCATCGGCGTGTTACCGACGCGCTCGCCCATGCCCAGCGCCGAGCCGTGCACCTGATCGGCGCCGCCCTGGATGGCCGCGATCGAGTTGATCACGCCCAGGCCGCGATCCTGGTGGCCATGCCAGTCAAGCCGCACTTTCTCTTTCTGTTCATCGATGATCCTGCGCACGAAGCGGACGACTTCGCGGGCGCCGTCGGGAGTGGCGTGGCCAACCGTGTCGCAGACGCAAACTGCGCGCGCGCCGCAGCGAATCGCCGTGGTGTAAAGCGCGCGAATCGTTTCCGGATCGGCTCTGGTTGTGTCTTCAGTGACGAACATCACGGGCAAGCCTTCGCTCACTGCCAGCGTTACCGCGTCTTCAGTCAGCTTTAGCAGTTTATCGAGGGTCCATTCTTCGGCGTAAAAACGGATCGGTGAAGAGCCGATGAAAGTGCAAGCTTCGATCGCAATGCCTGCTCGTTGAGAAATTTCGGCAATCGGAATGATGTCGTTGCGATGAGTCCGCGCGGCGCAGTTGGGGCGAATCCTCAGTTTCTTTTCGGCGATCTCTCGGGCCATCATCTCAACGCCCGCGGCATGCGTGCCACCCGCGCCGGGCAGGCCGATGTCTGCCGTGTCGATTCCGAGCGCGTCCATCAAATGCAGTAACTCGATCTTCTTTTCCACCGGAGGCTCGCATACGGAAGGCGACTGCAACCCATCGCGCAGCGTCTCGTCGTCAAAGCCGAGGTGCCGATTCGGCTTTTGTAATTGCGGTTCGACTTTGTTCCAGTCGTAAATTAGTTCGGATACAGACATGAAATCCTCTACCAACTTGCTCCCTCTCCCTTTGAGAGAGGGCCGGGGTGAGGGGCGAAGCTACTGAAAAGGAAAAATATTTTTTATCTTCCTACCTTCGGCCCTCAACCTAACCCTCTCCCAAAGGGAGAGGGAATACCTTGTACTTTACGCAGCTTTCGATTACAACAACGCGCGACTTTGATGTCAACTCGTAGACCAGTTTCCACCACTGCGCGAGTCGAGCGAATTGCGTTGGGCTCGGATCGCGCGGCAAAGATCATGGCGGTGCGCGCCAGCATCGCGCGCATCGCTGAAATAGATTCGCGTTGGCGCGATGCGTCGGTGGTGGCGCGGCCGGTGAAGACTGATGCGCCGGCAATGCCGCTGACGGATTGGGAATTAATGTCGGGTGCACGCCTGCGCGCGCACGCTGTCCGCGACCTGCTCATCGAACAGAAGCTCGAGGCTGACTTGTACGTCGGACTGGAAGGTGGATTTCACTCGATTTCCGTGGACGGCGAATGGCATACGTTTCTGCGAGGCTGGGCCTATGCGACCGACGGTGAACGCGGAAGCTTTGGCATGTCGCCGTCAATCGCGGTGCCCGAATCCATCGTCAAGAGGGTAGTCGAAGGCAAGCGCGAGTTGGGGTTCGTGATCGACGAAGTCGCCGGCGCGCGCGATGTCCGCAGTCGGCAGGGTGCCTGGGGGATCCTGTCCCGCGATTTGCTCACCCGCTCCATGAGTTTTGAAGCCGCACTGATTGCCGCGTTCGCGCCTTTTTATAATCCCAGGTTGTATGAAACTTGATCTGGCCACAGAAACTCCCGAGGCGCAGAGAAAAGATCTAACGCCCAGGCCCTGCATCCGCTCTGTGTCTCCGTGCCTCTGTGGCGAGCAAAGTGTAAACTTCTCTCCAGATGCGCGTCACCATCGGCCAAATCAACACCACTAACGGCGATTACAAAGGTAACGTCGCGCGCATTCTCAGCGCGATAGAACAAGCGAAAAAAGATCATTCGGACCTCATCGTTTTTCCCGAAGTAACAATTCAGGGCTACACGTCTTTTGATTGGTTTCTCGACCCGGACGTGGTGCGGTCGGCCCTCGATCCTCTGAACGAAATTATCGAAGCCACGTCGGGAATTACTGCGATCGTTGGCACCGTGAGGCCAACCGATCAGCCGACCGGACGACGACTTTTCAATTCCGCCGCCGTGATTCGCGACCGCAAGTTGCTGGGTTTTGCCGACAAGACTTTGCTCCCCGAATACGACGTCTTCGACGATCCTCGTTACTTTCAGCCGTCAAGCGAACGACATCTATTTTCACTTTGCGACACAAAACTAGGTGTCGCTGTTTGTGAAGATTTCTGGAACGACAAGACCTTTTGGAGGGAACGACTCTATTCCAATGACCCGGCTGATGAGTTGATCGAAATGGGTTCGCAGCTCCTGGTTTCGATCAATGCGTCACCCTTCAACAAAGGAAAGATGGCCCAAAGATGTGCGATGGTTTCGCATCGTGCAAAGGCAGCGAAGCAACCAATCGTGTTCGTCAATCTGGTTGGCGGTAATGACGGCATCATCTTCGATGGCGCAAGTATCGTGGCCGACGCGGATGGCCGGATAATCTTACAAGCGCCTCCGTTTGAAGAGTTCATCGGGACAGTTGATCTCGAATGTCGAGTTGACGACACCCGCTGCCTGCCTGGAGACGACATCGAGACAGTTCACTCTGCATTAGTGTTGGGCATTCACGATTACGCGCGCAAGAACAAGTTCACTACTGCTGTGATAGGACTCTCGGGCGGGATCGACTCCGCGGTTGTGGCTGCGCTTGCTTGTGAAGCCTTAGGCCCTGAAAACGTGCTGAGCGTCATGATGCCTTCACCTTATTCATCTCAATCTAGTATCGATGATTCCCTTGAGCTCGGCCGGCGTTTAGGGATGCACGTAATCGAACATCCAATCTCACTGGCTTACGAGACTTTGCTTCGTGAATTGAAACTGGAAGCACCGTCTGAAGGGAGAAGTTCAGTCGCCGCCGAGAACCTGCAATCTCGACTTCGAGGAAACATTCTGATGACAATCTCGAACTCTGAGGGTCGACTGCTACTTTCGACCGGCAACA
>DATNEI010000043.1:0-23755 GCA_035606795.1 Pyrinomonadaceae bacterium | reverse complement strand
ATGAACTGACGGTCGACACTTGGACCGTGTTCTGAGATCGCTTCCGGAAACCACCAGCGATGACTCAAGAACATCCACAGCGACGCCACCGTGATGAACCAGATGGCTATTGCAAGGATGCGTCCCATTATTTGCTCCTTCGTCGCAGCTAAGGGCTAAGAGCTAAGGGCTAAGCTTATCGACCCCTTTGCTCCTTGCACTTTGCGCTTAGCGATTCAAAACCATCACGCCAAACAACAGCGGAAGATAAAATACTGAAGCCATTAAAAGCTCACGCGCCGCTTTATTTGTCTTTGAGAGCGCGGTGCGAATTCCACTGGCCAGAAACAGCAGGCCCAGAATCAATGCCGAAACAAAATAGATTTTTCCGGATACTCCCAGGACCGTGGGCAGCACGCTGACCGGCACCAGCATCGTCGTATAAGCGATGATCTGCTGTCCGGTAACGCGCCCATCCGGCTCGACGACCGGCAACATGCAGATGCCCGCGCGCCCATAGTCTTCGCGATACATCCAGGCAATCGCCAGAAAGTGCGGAAACTGCCAGAGAAACAAAATCGCGAACAGGATGAAGGTGGTGACATCAAGATGTCCACGCGCGGCGGTCCAGCCCAACACCGGCGGCATCGCGCCCGGGAATGCGCCGACAAAAGTAGAGAATGACGTGCGTGTCTTGAGCGGCGTGTACGCGAAGAGATAACCCGCAACTACGGTCAGTCCGAGAATTGAGGTCAGCGAGTTCGTGAAGAGCGCCAGGTAAAGCTCGGCGATTATTGTGAGTGTCAGGCCGAACCAAAGCGCTTCGTAAGGTTGCAACCTCTGAGTCGGGAGCGGTCGATCTGCGGTGCGGCGCATCAACAGATCGAGATGGCGCTCCATGAACTGATTCAACGTTCCCAAGCCCGATGCCAACAGACCGATGCCGATCATCGTGTGTGTCAGCAGCAGATAATTCGTGGCGCCTTGCGAACCAAGACAGAAACCCGCCGCCGCCGTCAGCATAATCAGGCTGGTGATTCGCGGCTTGGTTAATTCGACAAATGCCGCTGCTCGCCCGCCCAGACTTATCGGCGGCCTAAGTTCAGTAGCGGCCGCTGAATGCAGTTCTATCGCACTACTTTTCATTATTAACTCTATTCTCGGAGTTCCCTCTCCCTCTGGGAGAGGGTTAGGGTGAGGGTTTATTGCGGGGACCCCCCAAAACCCCATCTCTTTACTTTCGCCGGAGGCGCGAAAGAGTTTTTGTTTTCGCCTCGCTAAGCCCTCACCCCAGCCCTCTCCCAGAGGGAGAGGGAGTCCTATGCCGGAGCCAACGCACCGACTTCGCGCGACTCGACTTGTAAAACCCTAAACACTCTCAAGGTCAGCAAAATCGTCGCTGCGAAAACCAGCGCGCCACATGCGACGTGCGCGACAGTCACGGCGATCATCGGATTCAGCGGCTGCGCTCCGTATGGTGACGCTGCGCGCGTGATGTAAGCCGCGATTCCCAGCATCAGCTGTACGAACAACAGGCCCAACGCCACGATTGCCGGCCGTGTCAGAAACTTCTCGTCACGATGGCGCAATAGCACGCCGGCCGCAGTCACGCCCAGCGCCAGAGTCACAATGATGGCGCCCGTGATATGCGCTACGAGCAAACCTGTCGGCAGAAGTTGGTCCCAGGTTGCTGAATGCCGCAGCGTTGCTCCCAGCACCAGTTGCACGAGGATCAGGGCTAACGAAGCCACGCACAGCGTGCGCACCGAAACTCCATTAGCGTCTTCAAAGATCTTCGGTTCAGCATTAGTCCAGCTGCGCGACGTGAATACCGCGATGCTAACGGTGGTGAGAAAGAACAACTGTGCCAGGGTAGCGTGCGCCGCAGATACAGCCAACGGTAAAAGCAGCTTCACGGTTAATCCGCCCAGCAGCCCTTGCACGATCACGAGACCTAACGCCATCCATCCCAACCGCTTCACCCAACGCCGCGGTTCGCGGACTTGCAAATAGATCGCCAGCACAATCGTCAGCACGCCCACGCTGGCCGCAATCATGCGGTGACCGTGCTCCCAAAAAACATTACCGACCATCTTGGGGAAGAACTTTCCGAAAGATAGCGGCCAATCGGGAACGGCGAGGCCTGCATCGTGACTCGTAACATTCGCGCCTGCGATGATGAGAAAGAACGTTGCGACTGCTACCAGCAGCGCGAAACGATGAACCCCTTTAGACATTGCCGATTTTTAATTGCCGATTTTGATTGGTTGAAAGCGGCCGTCCGAACGCAACCGCTTCCAATCGCAAATCAAAATCTAAAATCGCAAATGCTACTTATGCAGCATCGGAAACTCGATCGCCGCCAACATGGGCAGCGAACTCGGCTGTCCTTGTAAACCCGCGCTCGCGCCGAAGCTGAAATCCGCCGTGGCGCTTCCCTTCGCCGGGACCGTTACTTCCATGGTCTTTTCCGTACCGGGACCAGCCGCGGCTTCGTGCCACGCGACGACTGTGTACTTGCCTGGCGGCACTCCTGTAATCGTGAAGCTGCCGTTCTCAGCACTCACTGCAAAGAATGGATGCTTCATCACGCCGATGTAGGCTTTCATCCATGGGTGCTGATTGCACTTCACCGGAACCATGACTTCGGCGGTGTTCAGCGAGTGCTTCATCGGCGCCGCGCCGTTTGGCTGCGACTGGTTCCAATCCGGATTCTTCGCCGGTGTGAAGTGAATGTTATGCGTCGTCGGATCGCTGTTGGTAATATTGATCTCTTCCTTGGCGACGACACCCATCACATGCGGTTTGTAATGACAGCCATTTTGATCGAGCGTCGCGCTGCTCGGCATGTTCGGCCAGCCGGTAAGATCACCGATCTTCTTGCCGTCGGCGAGCGTTCCGTCTTTGATGTAGACGAAAGTGTTCGCGACTTTCCCGTCCTTAACGGCCCACGTTTCTGCAGTTAAGTTGGGATTCTTCGACGCGCACTGCGCGTCCGCGGAAGTGTCGATCTTCGGATTCTCAGGCGCGGTGCCGGTGAAAGCGATGGTGCCTGAAATTGTGCCTTCATCGCCTTTCGAAGCATAAGCGGCGCCGCCGCCCTCGGTGCCGGCGCCTTCGTCGCCACCACCTTTGTTATTGCACGACGAACCTAATGACAGCAGGCCTAGCGTGGCAATCAATCCGAGCCACAGTCCTGCACGTTTACTGAACATAATTTGATTCCTCCAAAAAATTGATGCTGACCTGGAATGGCACAAGCATACTCTAAAAACTGTTGTTAGAACCACCTGCGGTAGCGGGTGGTTTGACTGGAGCGCAAGCGTCCCGCTTGCACGTTCGTCATTACCACGATTTAAGAGAGCAAGCGAGGACGCTTGCGCTCCAGTCATCTGACCTCACTTCCGCCGATGATGACTTGGCCGATCGCGACCGCGTGCATCGGCGCGCCCAACTTTCTGCGCAGCCGGCGGCTGCGCATTCGGTTGCGCGGCCGGCGCGGGCGAAGCAGACAACAGCCGCCTCTGCTCGTCCGGTGTCATCAGGAACATGTATCGCACCAACAAGCGCGCGTGATCGTCGTGATAGTTGGCCACGTCCGGCGGTGGATTCGGATTATTCACAATCCAACGTTCGCCTTCCTTCTTGAATAGACCCGTGGGCATCGCGGTGCCCGGACTGATCTGCGCCGGATCGAGCAGCCAGCGGAAAGTCCAATCCGGCTTGAGACGTTCGCCGGCCAGCATAAAGTTCGGCGCGATGGCCCGCGCATCATGCGTCGGGTCGCCGGTGATGTGACACTTCAAACAGGGAGCGGAAGGAGAAGTGAAAATGTTCCTCGCGATCGATTTCTCAGCCTCCGTCAGAGGCAGCATCGGCTCCTTAATATATGGATCAGTCTGTGACGACACCGCCACAAAGAATCTCACCAAAATGCGCAGCTCGTTCGGTGAGAAGTTGAACGTCGGCATGTGCACTTGCAGGTATGGCCGCACGCCATTGCGGTTCGCGCCCCATTGCGGCAACAGACGTCCATTGCTCTGATCGTTTGCGTTCGCTGCTGCAGTGTTCGCGGCCGGAGTTGCGGACGCCGTCGCGCCTGGAGACGCCGCGGGTTTTGCTTGCGGCGCAGACGTGCTTGATGAAGGCAGTGGCGGTGTCTCTCCCGGTTTCAGCAGCGAAGGATCTTTTAGAAACCTCATCAGCCATTCGGGATCGACGCGCGCGCCTTCGCTGGTCAGCATTGGCGGCAACATCTCAGTCTGCCCCGAATAGAACGGCATCGAAGTCAGCACCGCACCGAACGTCTCAACCGGCTCTGCCGAGTTGTTGTAGACCTGCGCCCTCTGTCCGGGTTGCAGCACGTGACAGCCCATGCAGTTGTACTTCTTGACGACCCACCAACCAGCTTGAATGTCCTGCCGTCTTTGGTCCGGAGGCATGTAGAAGAGTGACTTCGGCACGTTCGCGCCTTCCGCGCCCATGCTGCCGAGCAGCAGCGTCGTCAAACTCGTCCGCCACGTGTCGGTGAGATAAGGCTTCGGCATGCGCAAGCGATCTTTGGGCTCGAGGTATTGCGACTTGCCGCGATCGTACACGGACGGATCCGAAAGCTTGTGCTCAAAAAATCCGCGATGGTTGTACCAATCCTTTTCTTTCTCGTCTTTGTGAGTCACCAACTGCTTGCCGTCGGCGCCCTTGGGCTCGCGGCCATATTCGGCGTCCTGCGTTAGCAACGCGAAGTCGAGACGCTCCAGCGGCGTGGCGCCTTCTGTCGTAAGTTCTTTGCCGATGCGCTGCTCTTCCTCGAACCCCTTAATTTCGTGACAGCCGGCGCAGCCATACTGTTTGATTTCCGCCTTGCCCTCTTCCGCCAGTTTGGGATCGTCCATGAACGAAACGTCGCCGGCCGAAGGCGGTGACGAAAGCGAGAACAGATAACTGGCGACGTCGCGGGCGTCCTGTTCAGACAGTCGCAAATTCGGCATCACCGTCATGTTCTGGACCTGTAGCTCTGCGCCGTCGTTCGGACAGGTCGAATGCAGTTCCGTGTCGAACAAGTAGGGCTTGCCGTGTTTTGCGTAATCGTCGGGCGTTAGATCGCGATGCTCTTTCGGACAGTAGGGCGCGTAACGTTCGCGCGGGTTATAAATCCAACGCACGATGTAATCGTAGTTCGCTTTCTCGCCGACCTTCGAGAGATTCGCTGCGAATGTGCCGCCGATACGCGCGTCCTCTTCCCCGATTGAGTGACAGGCCAGACAGCCGCGCGATTCAAAAAGTTTCTTGCCGTTGTCCTTGTCGCCTTGCTGTTGCTGCGGCAGTTTGCCATCGAAACCGTTCTGCCAGAGATAGGCAGCGACCGCTTTCAAATCCTCCGCGCCTTCTTCGCCATCAACTTTGAAGCGCCAGAACGTCGGCATCTTAGTGCCCGGACGAAACGCTTGTGGATCCTGAAGCCACAGCGGAATCCAATCCTTGCGCAGCTTGAGCCGCACGTCTTTGAGGTTCGGGCCAACTTTCTTTTGGTCCTGTTGCAGGTAACGCGTCTGCAAATTCAGCTCGTCAATGCGCGCCGCGAGCTGGCTGTTCTGTACGCGCAAAGATTCCGCATGGGCCAGCAGCCGTTTCACTTCGAAATCATCGGAAGCATTCGCGCTGGCGTCGGTGTCGAGCTTCGACTGTCGTTCGTTGGCGCCGATCTGTTCTTCGATCTGAGTAATTTGCTGACGCGCGTTGGTGAGCGCATCGCTCTCGCGATCAAAGGCTTCCATGCGATGGCAGCCCACGCAGCCGCGCTGGTAGAAAAGATCCTTGGCGAGATTTAAAGTGTCCGCGCCCTGCGTCACGCGATCGTTCGCATGACACATCTGGCAGCCGGCTTCGGTGTTTTCCTTATGAAACAGCGGATGCAGCCAGAACGGATTGCGGCCGTGACCTTTTTCAATGCTGGTAGTAGCCCGGCCGTTGCCGCCGTGACACGCGGAACAACCAAACTTCTCCGGATTGTGGATCTGCAGCAGCTCTTTGCGCGGATGGCTGACGAAAGCGTTCGCTAATTCGTCCGGCTTCTTGCCAGGTCCGCCGGGCGCCATGTCCGACGCCTTGATCACCAGCGGCTCGCGCGCACCCAGATGGCAAACCTCACAACGATCGACGATGCCAAATTCGTTGACGTTAATCTGGTGCCCGAGGATTGTGTAATCGAACGAGTCCTGATTCTTGCGAATCAGATCGTCAATGTTCCTTTGTGGCAGAACGTTGACGTGGTTTTTCAGATACTCATCGCGCTTCTTGCCAAGTTCGGTAGGCTCTTTCAACAGGTCAGCTTTTTCACCCAGCACCTTCGCCTTGTCATCGCGTAAAGTGTTGAAACTCGTTTCGAGCTGCGCAAAGTCCATTTTCTTGCGCGCGAGCCTGCCCGAATCGTCAGGCATTTCGACGACGACTTGTTCCGCCTTCTTGGCATCCAGCTGTTTCTTGTAGTGATCGCGCCAGAACTTGCTCGGCGCAATCTCCAGTTTCCAGGTGAGGACGACGATACGGCCGCGCTGATTTTGGAAAGGCTCGGTAACAGCGTCGAGCTGCGCCTGAATCTTTGCGACTTGCGCATCCAGTTCTTTGCGATGCTCTTTAGTATTGTCCTCGGCCTCTTTCGCCTTGGCTTCGAGGTCCTGATACTCGGGACTCTCTTTTACTTCAGCTTCAGACTTGCCGGCGTCTTTGCGAATGCTCTTGAGGTAAGTGGTGTAGCGCTGAGCGAATTCGCGCTGCACACTACGCCACGGGCGCTGGCCATACGCCTCGTCATAAAGCGCCCACACCGCCGAACCCACCAGCAGCAAAGTGCAGATAAGGATGATCGCACTGGTAGATCGCGCGACGATCGGATCGTGCTCGGGTTCAGTCTCTTGTTTTATCAGTGAAGTCGCTTCGTTAGGTTCCGCCACGATTCGTCCTGTCCGACAAACTTCAGTTTGTCGTGCTACCTATTAAACTCGAGATCGACAAACTAAAGTTTGTCGGACAATCTTCAGACATTGAAAAAGGGAGTTACCCACACATACTTAATCGTGAACACGAGCCGCAAAAACAACTTGACCGGCATGGCCAGTAGTACCGTGATGGCAAAGAATTGGAACGTCAGGTATTGCAGCAGACTGGTATTCGCGAGCAGCTTTCGTTCGAATTCGCCCGACACAGTGGCCCAGGTCTTAAACGCCGTCCATGATTTCAGATATCGCAACTTGAAAGGCGATCGCATCATCAGCCAGTGGAACAGCAGTCCGCCCACCACAAAGAACCCGGCCACCAGCAGAAAACCAAACAGGGGGATGATGAACCACTTCATCAACAACGGATGGTTCGGAAAGTTGGCGACGGTTAAGCCAATAATTTCGTGCACGTCGCGGTTACGATCGAACACCACCGTGTTGTGATCCCAGGTTTGTCCCGGCCAAAACCAAATCCAACCCGGACCGCGGATAAATGTGCCGATGAAGATCAGCAGGATCCACATCAAAAAGCCCCAGCCAAACATGTTCACGGCGAACCGGCGCTGCCGATAGGTGTAATAGCCATTGCCCAGCGGGTTCGAATCGACGTACGGAAAAACCATCAATCCGATCATAATCAGACTCGGCATTACCACGCCGGCAATCCACGGATCGAAATAGACCAGCATCTCCTGCAGTCCGAGGAAGTACCACGGCGCTTTTGACGGATTCATCGTGAGGTTGGGATTTGAAGGCTCTTCCAGCGGCGCATTCAGCGTCAAAGACCAGACATACAAGATGACCGTGACAATGACCGCGGCGAGAAATTCAATGCGCACCAGATACGGCCAGACGTGCAATTCTTTCGCCCAACCAGGTCGCCACGGCTCAGCTTTGCGATGATGACTTTTCGCGAGTTTCGGATCGGCTTCCAGGGTCTCGACTAGTTGATCGTTGGCACGCGCCTGTTTCACCCCGAGCCAGGTGAAGAACGGAACCAGGAAAAGCATCGCCACGATCGGTACGTTGTCAGGGGCCGAGACAATCTTCCAAAGCTGATGCCAATCCTGCACGATAAAGAGGATGTACAGGGCCAGCAGCACGGTGACCACGGCCAGACCGATGATCATGTTCCGTCGTGACGACTTTGGTTTTAGATTTACCGCTTCTTCCATCGCGATTATCACGGGCAACGCCCGTCGCTAAACAATTTCCAAATCAGAAATCTCAAATGACAAATGTCAAATGATCATTTCTTCTTCGGCACTTTCATTTCCGACTCGAGCATCATGGGCGCCGGCCCGCTAATGCCGCCGTCCTTTCTGATACGCCAGAAGTGCACGGCCATGAATATCGATGCGACCAATGGAATGCCGATGCAGTGCCAAATGTACGCGCGCAGCAAAGCATTCGAATCCACGATCGAACCGCCCAGCAAGCCAAAGCGCACATCGTTATAAGGTGTCAGGCCGAGCTGCGGACCTAGTGGTCCTTCATTTCCCAGCATCGGGGTCGCGCGCGCCATGTTCGTGCCGACCGTGACCGCCCAGAAACCAAGCTGGTCGTCCGGCAAGAGATAGCCCGTAAACGACAACAGCAGGGTCAGCACTAACAGCACTACACCCACGCACCAATTGAATTCACGCGGCTTTTTGTACGAACCCGTGAGCACCACGCGGAACATGTGCAGCCAGGTCGTAATCACCATCAAATGCGCGGCCCAGCGATGCATGTTGCGCAACAAACGGCCGAACGGCACGTCGTGCTCGAGATAGAGGATGTCCTGAAACGCCTGAATCTTCGCGGGATGGTAGTAGAACATCAGCAGCACGCCCGTGAACGTCAGCACGACGAACAGGTAGAACGTGATGCCTCCCATCCCCCACGTGTACTGGTAACGCACTGCATCGCGATTAATTTTCGCCGGATGCAAATGCAGGAAGACGTTCGAGAGAATTGCCAGCGAACGGTTGCGCGGATCGGAACGTTCGTGCGAGACGCGGAAGATCGATTTCCAAACCTGTGTCTGTTGCGGATCTTTGTAGTCTTTCGCTTCTTCGAGCGCGCGATCTTTCAGCGCGACAGCCGAATCCTTCGCGCGCGTGACAAGTCCGACGTCCGATTTCTCGCCGGTTAGCTGCTTTGTCTCTTTATCTTTCGGCTCGTCCATATAGTCTGAGCCCTTCCTCACGGTCGGGTTACTGCCGCTCTACAGCGGGATGAATGCGCCCGGATCGTTGAATTCGCCTGGGGCTGGCACGCCTTTCTCCCATTTGTAAAGCTTGGCGACATTCACCACGATTTGGCCTTCGGCGTCCAGTTCAACGTGCGCGCGATCCATCGGACGCGGGGCCGGACCTTCGAAGTTAATCGCCTCGCTGTCATAGCCACTGCCATGACACGGGCATTTGAATTTGTTTTCGCTTGGTTTCCAGTCCGGCGTGCACCCTAAATGGGTGCAGCGCGCATAGACAACAAATAAACGGTCTGAGGTCTTATCTACCCAGATGCGATATTGCTGCTGATATTTCGTATCGACGCCGAGGGCATAGTCGCCCGGAAACCCGATTTTAAATGTGCTCGAGGGTTCGGTGATGGATCGTGGCAGGAAAAAGCGCACGAACATCAGAAAACAAGTCGTCAAGAATCCGGCGATGCTCCACCAGACGATGCGACGGCGTGTTTTGTTTACCGGAGGCTCAGGAACTGATTCAACGACAACGGCGGGTTTGGCTGCCGCTTTCGGAACGGGCGTCGCAGCGCCCCGTGCCGGCGGCGGCATCGGAGGCCCGGCTGGTTTCTCGGTGTTGGCTACAGATGTTTCGGTGCTTGGACTACTATCCACTCCGTCGCGACCTCCCCTAAAAGTCACGGACACGAAACTGCGCTTACACTAATGCGTGGGGATGCCTTAGATAATTACAGAATCCCCTGATGCTGAGGCGTTCAAACTGTCTCTGCGAAACCGAACTAAATATGTTCACTAGAAGTGCGCCGGGCCGGAAAAAAGTAATAAACTGGCCGCGGCAGCCCAAACTTATACATCGATTATGACGAAATTTGCAAGGGAAAGTTAGTTTTCGGATGAGTACGAGAACAGCGCAAGTAACTCTCTACAGCAAACCAGGTTGTCATTTGTGTGAGGAGATGAAAGCGGAGATTGCTCGCGCGGATTGCGCTGAAGCATTCGACTTGAAAGAGGTAAATATCGAGAGCGACGCAGACTTGTTCGCACGCTATCGCCACGATATTCCAGTGCTAAATATTAATGGAGTGGACGCCTTCAAGCATCGCCTTCGCGCACGGGAATTCAGCGCATATCTCACGGATGTGCTGCAACGCCCCAAAGCTGGTTAAGGCGCACGCGCTTGCGGCGCCTAACTAGCCTTTCGGTGGGGGTTACACCGGTTTGCAAATACCTGTTGACATAACCATATTTCCGTATTAGAGTGCGCGCTGCTCGCACCCCGTAGCGCGTGAAGCTTTTCGAGATCGCTGTCATCCCTTCAGAGCGTCTCTAAAAGCTGCTAGCCGGTACCCCTTTTTTCCGGCCAGCTGTCGATCAAAGGGTCAACTTAACAACTAGACCGGAACGAGCCGACGGCAAGTTACTGCTTGCTCTGCAAGTCCAGGTCTGTCTGAACAAAAGGAGGCCCAAACAAGCTCGGCAAAGTCAACAGTTCATCTAGGTTGTTTTGCCGCCCGGCGAAATCCCGACACCTATTTGTCCCTTTCAACTGATTACTGCTCTGAGGAGGTGAGTTCGTTATGTCAAAACTCGTCAAAGTACTCGCCCTCACCCTGTTTGCAGCATTAGCTTTGTCGTTGTGGCTGTCCCCCGCGACGACTGGTCAAAAAAACAAGAACGACGTAGATCCCGAAGCCCCACCTCAGGGAGCTGTCGCCCTGGCAGCTCCTACTGAAGCCCTCACAACTGACATGGACGCTAAAACTGACGACCTGTTCAATAACTTCGGCGCCAGGGGAACGCCGATCAATGAATGCGTTGCTGACGCTGTCCCGCCCACAGCCCGTGGCAACGGAAGATTCGAAGACAATAAGTTCATCTTCGAAGAAGAAGAAACGGTGGCTGATGGACTCGGACCAACCTACAACGATGTAGGATGCGTGACCTGTCATCAGGCAGTCGATACTGGCGCGTTCGGCCAGCAGATGGAATTTCGTGCCGGGCACCTTTCTGGCGGGAGTTTCGTCGACGCTCCCGGCGGTCAATTAATCCACGCTCGCGGGACCGATTCCGACGTGGTCGAGCACATCACAACGGGCGAGAACGTAAGAGCTTTCCGCGTGGTCACGCCCGCGCTTGGCGATGGGTTTGTCGAGTGTATCGCCAACCAGGACCTGCAAAACAACGTAAACGCCGAACCGTCTGCCCAACGCGGGACACTGACGGCGGTTCCGGTAACCGAAGCGAACAATACCTTGCGATTTGGACGTTTCGGTTGGAAGGCCCAGCACGGCAGTCTTCTGTCTTTCGCCGGCGATGCCTATCTGAACGAGATGGGCATAACCAACAAGTTTGACGGATTTGGCGGCAGAAGCTCTTCAGCAGCCGATGCCGGCACGCACGAGAATCCGGCAAGCACGGCGGAAGCTGTAATTGACGTCACCGGACCGCCGTTCGATCCGGTCGCCGATCCGGAAGACGACGGCGGGGATGTTCTCGCGTTTGCAGATTTCATGGCCGCGACGCGCGCTCCGGGCCGGCAAAATCCGATTCCGGCAGCTGCTGTTCGCGGTGACCCGCTTTTCAACCAGGTCGGCTGTGCTGTTTGTCACACGCGTACTTTAACGACCGCTCCGGCCGGAACTGTAATCAACGGCGGGGCCTTCACCGTCCCGGCAGCTTTGGGTGACAAGATCATTCATCCGTTTAGCGACTTCGCTCTGCACGATGTCGGGACCGGAGATGGCATTGTCCAAAACGCCGGTCAATCAACTGCCAACCAAATGCGCACAGCTCCCCTGTGGGGCATTCGCGCTCGTAACCGGTTCATGCACGACGGCCTGAGCGTCAACGTGTCTGAAACAATTCAACGACATGCAGGACAGGCAACCGCGGCGCGTAACGCCTTCAATGCTCTGACGGCGGCGCAGCGGGCCGATCTATTGGCATTCGTCTTGTCGTTATGAAGCCGGTGACCTCACCACACCGGACAAACGGAAGCTCGCCGGATTGAGCGTTCGGCGAGCTTCCCTCACCTGTTGTTTATCCCTTCCCGACGGAGGTTGTCATGCTCAACGTTATTACCGATCGTGTCCGCGCGCCCATGTTGTTGCTCTTGTCATTGGCGATCTATGGTTGCAGCAGAAATGCGCCGGCTAACATTCAGACGGTAAACTCCCAATCGGCTGAGCAAGTCGCACCTGACGTTGCCCAACAGTCGCCACCGGCGGCGGCCGAAGTTAACGAAGCAGTCACTCGTATCTTTAGGCAGGCCGCCAGAGCCGATTCCGCAAGCTCGCCTAATTTCTTAGCCGGAGATTTTAACGGCGATAAGTCAGTTGACATCGCCGTGATTTTGAAACCCGTCGCGGGCAAACTTGATGAAATGAACCAGCAATTCCCGCCATGGATTCTCAGAGATCCTTTCGTCACTCCGAAGCCAGGCGCGGCGCCGATGCGGATCGCAGATGATGAGTTGCTGTTGGCTGTGATTCATGGCTACGGTCCCAAAGGTTGGCGCGATCCCCAGGCGACCCAAACTTATCTTCTGAAAAACTCGGTAGGCCAGGACGTAAAAGCCCAAAGCAAGACAGAGGTCGCAAATGCCAACAAAGGAAATTCATCGCCGCGACTCGCCGGGGATTTGATCGGTGAAACGCTGCGGGGCAAAAGCGGCTACATATATTTTGACGGCGCGCAATATTCCTGGTATGACCCGAAGACTTTCAAGGGCGGAGTTGATGCGCGGTTAATTCATCCCGGCGTAAAGTCAAACCCCAACAAATTCGATTTGTTGCATCCCAAGTTCGTGCCCGCGGAAAAGTGACCGACGCTATTTCAAACAAAGCGAGCGCCGGCTTGTTTAATTTTCTGATCGCATCAAGGAGTTTCTAAAAATGCGCCGCAACAAACCATTCATTGATCTGTTTCCGGTGATCTTCTGTGCCGCGCTGCTGGTTTGCCTGGTTGGGTTCATGCCAATTCTGTCCGTGGCCGGCCAGAATATTTCGGCCGCGCCCGAATTCATTAGTGCGGAACAATTGAAGCAAAAACTCGCCAGCGACCAAGCTATTACCGTCATCGACGTGCGCGATACAAAGACATATATCAATAGCCCAAAAATCAAAGGGTCGATCTACTTCAAGCTGAGAAGACTTCCCTATCGATTGACGATGCCACCATTGAGAGACCTGCCGCGTGATCGCGAAGTAGTCACCTATTGTTCCTGCCCACACGATGAAGCCAGCATTAACGCAGCTAAGATCTTTTTGGAAGCGGGATTCAAACACGTGCGCGTACTGCAGGGCGGTTGGCAAATGTGGCTTAAGGTGGAGGGTCCAACCGAAGCTCGTCCAAGAGCGTGACAGAGTCTTAGCTCTTTACCGAGTAAATTCTGCGTCGACTTTCGCGATTCATTTGTCGGCAGCACAATGATCATGGCAACTTCAGCGGATGTCAGTTATCATCCAGGTCCGGTCAATAATCTGCATTTTCTGATCTATTACTCAATAGCCTGGGCGAGCTGGATGCTGGAAGTAACAAACCTCAGTTGTGTGCGCGGTACGCGCAGGCTGTTTCGCGATTTGAATTTCTCAGCAGCCGCCGGAGAGTTGGTTGAACTGCGCGGGCCGAACGGAAGTGGCAAGACCAGTCTCCTGCGGATCCTTTGCGGGCTCTCATCGCCGGCATCAGGCGAGGTTTGTTGGCAAGGGAAGAATATACGGGCACTGGCCGAGCAATATCTTGGCAATGTGGCCTATCTGGCACATCAAAACGGACTCAAGGACGAACTGAGCGCTTTCGAGAATTTGCGAATGTCCTGCGGCGTCGCCGGCCGCTCACTGGCGGAAGCCGAAGCGATTGATTTACTGACTCGCGTCGGCCTGGCCGATCGACTTTACTTGCCCGCCCGCGTTCTGTCGGCGGGTCAGCGCCGCCGCCTGGCCCTCGCGCGATTGTTGAGTTTGAAGTGCAGTCTTTGGTTGCTCGATGAAGTGCTCACCTCTCTGGATGACGCGGCGATGCAACTCGCGCGTCAGTTCATCAACGACCATTTGGAAGATAACGGCATCGCGATCATAGCCACACATCAGGATCTGAATCTCTCGGCTGATCGGGTTAGGCGAATTCAACTTGCAGGTGTTTAGAAGCGGTTTGGAAGCCACGTATTCAATTCAATCGATGTTTGCCTGGGTCGTGTGGCGCGATTTGATTCTCGCGTGGCGGCGGCGGACTGACGTGCTGGCAACATTTTTCTTCTTCATCATCGTGGTCAGTCTCTTTCCACTGGGCGTGGGACCGGAGCCGCAACTTCTGCGCACGATTGCGCCGGGAGTTGTGTGGGTCGCGGCGCTTCTGGCCTCGATGCTCGCGCTCGGTCGAACTTTCGGCAACGATTATCAGGACGGCACGCTCGAACAACTGCTGCTAACGCCCCAGCCGCTCTTCCTGATTGTTCTCGCGAAAGTGCTGGCGCAATGGATTGTTTCAGAGCTGCCGCTGGTTTTGGTCGCGCCGGTGCTTGGAATGCAATTCGGACTGTCGCAGAATACTCTTTGGATAATGACACTTTCCCTGCTGTTAGGAACTCCGGTGTTGAGCCTGATCGGTTCAATCGGCGCCGCCTTAACCCTGGGCTTGCGCGCAGCGAATGTCCTCGTTGCTTTGCTCGTACTGCCGCTTTACATTCCGGTTTTGATTTTTGGCGCGGGCGCCATCGAATCGACGGTCAACGGCTTGGAGCCGCAGGCGTATCTTTTATTATTGGGAGCGACATTAGTTTTGGCATTGGCCTTCGCTCCCTGGGCAACCAGCGCCGCTCTGCGAATATCTGTGGAATAGGAGTTGTTCGACAAACTTTGGTTTGTCGCGTCTGGAGAATGCTTCTATTGCAAATAGCTGCGACAAACTGAAGTTTGTCGGACATTCTAAATGAGCAAATCAAAGATCCACTGGTACAAGTACGCCGCTCCTGTGAATTTTTACCCACTCGCAGGGAAGATAATTCCCTTCTTCACCGGCCTGACGATTATCCTTTTCGCAATCGGTTTGTACATGAGTTTCTTCGTTGCGCCCGTCGACTTTCAACAAGGACATTCGTATCGAATCATCTTCATCCATGTGCCGGCGGCGTGGATGGGAATGTTTCTCTACGTTCTGCTGGCTATCTACGCCGGCATCGGCTGGGCGTTTAATGCGCGGCTGGCATCGATGATGGCGAAAGCGATCGCGCCAACCGGAGCCATCTTCACTTTCATCTCATTAGTGACGGGATCGTTGTGGGGCAAGCCGGCCTGGGGCGTCTATTGGGTTTGGGATGCGCGCATGACTTCGACGCTGATTCTGATGTTTCTGTACATTGGGTTCATTTCTTTGCAATCGTCGATTGACGATACCCGCCGGGCTGACCGTGCCGGCGCCGTGTTGGCACTGGTTGGAGTCATTAATGTTCCCATAATTTATTTTTCGGTGCAGTGGTGGAACACTCTGCATCAGGGAGCAACGTTGACAGCTCGCAGTTTCAAGATGGCGCCATCAATGCTCTCTGCGATGTTTGTGTTGATGGGCGCCTGCTGGATGTATGCAATCGCCATCGTGCTCGCACGCGTGCGCTTGATCATCAAAGAAAGAGAGCGAGATGCTCCCTGGTTGGTCGAAGAGGTAGCGGCATAATGCACTGGAACAGTCTTTCAGAATTCATCAACATGGGCGGCTATGGCGCGTATGTCTGGGGTTCGTACCTCGTGACGTTTGTGCTGCTGACTGCCGAAGTCATCATGCTCCGCGCGCGCAAACGAAAGCTTGCGCAAAGCGCACCCGGCGGTGAACCAGTTGAAACGCACAATGCGAAACTCGAAACTGCTTTATGAATCTCAAACGACGTCACAAAAGAATCATTTTCATTGTTGTCAGCCTCGCCGCTCTTGGGTTGTCAGCGTGGCTCGTACTCGGCGCCTTTCGAAATAATCTGGTCTTCTTCTTTAGCCCTACCCAAGTGGCCGCGAAAGAAGCGCCCATCAACAAGACGTTTCGGATCGGCGGCTTGGTGGAAACAGGGACTTTGAAGAAAGATTCTGACGGTCTGACGGTGCGCTTCACCGTCACCGATACGGCCAACAGTATTCCGGTAATCTATAAAGGGATTCTCCCCGACTTGTTCAAGGAAGGTCGCGGCTGCGTCGCGCAGGGACGCGTTAATTCAGATGGCGTATTTTACGCCGACCAAATCATGGCCAAGCACGACGAGAACTACATGCCACCCGAAGCAGCGCAGGCGCTCGACAAAGCGAAGGACATGGAGAAGATTAAGAACTCTGCAAACGAAGCCGCGAAGACGCTCTCGAAGTAGTCAACTTAATGATTCCTGAAATCGGCCAGTTCGCTCTAATCCTCGCGTTGATGACTGCGATCACGCTGGCGGTGCTTCCGCAGATTGGCGTCGCGCGCGGCATTTCCCAACTGATCGCCGTCGCCCGGCCGGCGGCGCATGCGCAGTTCTTCTTTGTCCTGATCGCCTTCGGCTGTCTGGGATACTCGTTCATCACCAATGACTTCTCAGTTCTGAACGTAGCGAGCAACTCAAATTCACAGCTGCCCTTGCACTACCGATTAGCGGCGACCTGGGGATCGCATGAAGGTTCGCTGTTGCTTTGGACTTTCATGCTGACGATCTGGATGGTCGCGGTCACATTGTTCAGCAGGCATCTGCCGGATGAAATTGTCGCGCGCGTGCTGGCGGTGATGGCCTCGATCAGCGTCGGCTTTCTGCTGTTCATGCTGCTGACTTCGAACCCATTCACGCGTTTGCTTCCGGCTGCGCCTGACGGTCGCGACCTGAATCCGCTGCTGCAAGATCCGGCTATGGTCGCGCATCCACCGATGCTTTACATGGGTTACGTCGGGATGTCGGTTGTCTTCGCCTTTGCAATCGCCGCGCTGATTAGCGGCCGGCTGGACGCGACATGGGCGCGTTGGTCGCGGCCATGGACTACTGTGGCGTGGATGTTCCTGACCTGTGGCATCGCGCTGGGAAGTTTTTGGGCTTATTACGAACTCGGTTGGGGCGGATGGTGGTTTTGGGACCCGGTTGAGAACGCGTCCTTCATGCCCTGGCTGGTGGGGACAGCACTAATTCACTCGCTTGCAGTCACTGAAAAGCGCGGCGGCTTTAAGAGTTGGACTGTGCTGTTGGCGATAGCCGCATTCTCTCTCAGCCTGCTCGGCACATTTCTCGTGCGCTCAGGCGTGCTCACTTCCGTGCATGCCTTCGCCAGCGATCCCAAACGAGGAATCTTCATTCTAGTTTTTCTAATTGTAGTTATCGGGGGCTCGCTCGCTCTTTACGCGTGGCGAGCCAAACAGGTTGGACTCGGGTCAAGATTCGAGTTGCTTTCGCGTGAGTCAATGCTGCTCACCAACAACGTTCTGCTGACGGTAGCAGCATCGTCAGTCCTGCTCGGGACGTTGTATCCGTTGTTCATGGACGCGCTGAATCTGGGTAAATTGTCCGTTGGCCCTCCGTATTTCAACGCCGTGTTCGTGCCCTTGATGGCGCCCGCAATGTTTCTGATTGGCGTCGGCCCGATCGCGCGTTGGAAGCAAGCGAAGCTGCCCGAGCTCGCTGTGCGCTTACGCTGGGCGTTCCTCATTGCGCTGATAAGTGGGGTCGCGATTCCCTTCTTCATCGGCGGTTGGCAATGGCGTGCGAGTCTCGGCATCTTGCTGGCGAGCTGGATCGTTATCACAGTGGTGCAAAATGTTTGGAGTCGCTTACGCGTTGGCGCCGGCGAAATGAACCTCTTTGAGCGCATCAAAGCTCCAGCCCGCGGTTTCTACGGAATGCACCTCGCGCACCTGGGCGTGGCGGCCTTCGTCGCCGGCATAACTGTGGTTACCAGTTATCAAACTGAGAAAGACGTGCGCATGAATATCGGCGAAACAGTCAATGCCGGTGGCTACGAATTTCGTCTCGACAATCTGACGCGGCTGCGTGGCCCGAATTACGAAGCGATGCGAGCCGATATCCAGGTAACAAAGAACGGCGCATTCATCACAATGCTGAATCCGGAAAAGCGCGCGTTCACGGCTGCGCAAAACGTGACGTCGGAAACCGCAATCGATCGCAGCATCTTTCGCGACCTTTATGTTTCACTCGGTGATCAGGCGGAAGGCGGAGGCTGGACCGTGCGTGTGTATCACAAGCCGCTGGTGAATTGGATTTGGTTGGGCGCGCTCTTGATGGCGATCGGCGGCGGCATCGCGATAACCGACAAGCGATATGCGCTGCACGCTGAGAAGGAACGCGAATCGTCGAAGTCCGCAAAGCCCATAAAGGTTTCAGCCGCCGCGGCATCGGGAGCAGAATGAGAGATGAAAAAGCTTCTGTTCATCCCGCTCGGATTATTTCTTCTACTCGCGCTGGCGATTGCTGTCGTCCTGATTCGCGGCCGCGACCCGCACGAAATCCCTTCGCCGCTGATCGATAAACCGGCGCCTGCATTTCAGCTACCACAACTTCATGAGCCGAAGAACACACTCTCTGCGCAGGACATGCGGGGCAAAGTCTGGCTGCTGAATTTTTGGGGAACGTGGTGCATCGCTTGTCGCGAAGAGCATCCCTGGCTGCTGGATTATGCGAAAGAGAATGCCGTCCCGATTGTCGGTGTCGATTACAAATATTCCAGCGACAGCAGTGACGAGCGAGCTGCGGCCGTGCAACTGCTGGCGCAGCTTGGCAATCCTTATTCGCTCACCGTCTACGATGATAACGGACGAGTCTCAATTGATTACGGCGTGTACGGCGCGCCTGAGAGTTTCTTGATCGACAAGAATGGCGTGATTCGCTTCAAACAAATTGGGCCGATTACTGAAGATGTCTGGCGCAATAAGATCGTGCCGCTGACGAAGCAACTGAACAATGAATAGGCGTCTTATATTCGCAGTCCTTGGGATCTTATGCTTCGCGGCAGCCATCGCTGCACAGATCGCGCAGCCGCTCGAGGACCCTGCGATCGAAGTGCGCATGAAGAACCTGACGAAACAACTCCGTTGTCTTGTCTGCCAAAACGAAACGCTTGCGGATTCGCAGGCGCAGCTTGCCGAAGATTTGCGACGCGAGATTCGCGAACAGATCAAAGCGGGCAAATCAGATCAGGAAATTGTGGCCTACGCCACGCAGCGATACGGTGATTTCATTCTTTACAATCCGCCGGTCAAAGCTACGACTTATTTGCTCTGGTTCGGACCGTTTCTGTTATTAGTGGGTGGAACTCTATTTCTCTTTCGCTTTTTGAAACAGAGACGAGCGATGATTGAAGCAAAGCCGCTGACAGCTGAAGAACGACGACGCGCGGCGAAGCTCTTGAGGGAGATTTAATGATCCTTTTCATTTTTCTATGCACGCTGATGGTTTTGCTCGCACTCTGGTTGGTTCTACCGCCGCTGTTTCGATCAGCGAAAGATGCCAAACCTGAAAACGCCAGGACAGCCAACCTGCTCGTGTATCAGGATCAACTTCGCGAGCTGCAGGGGGATCTCGAGAGCGGCTTGCTAACCCAGGCGCAATACGATCAGGACAAGGAAGAGATTGAGCGGCGACTGCTGGAAGATGTCGGCGACGAAAAAACTCGGGGCGCAACGAAAGCGATTACCACGCGCAAACTTGCTTACGTAGTTGCGATTCTCATTCCGGTTACAGCGCTGGTCCTTTATGTTCTCGTCGGGAGCCCGAAATCACTGGAATCACAAACGGCGCCGCCTGCTCTGCAACGGCCTTAACGGCTGGCATGCTGCGATGCTTCGCGCTAGACTCCACGGTCAAAATTAATCCCTGAAAGGACAAAACATCATGGCTGACGCACAGAGAAAATCCATCGACTGTCGTGATTATCCCAGCGAGAGTGGTTGCACTTTGAAGCTGGAGGGAACGGAAGAAGAACTCCTGGAAGCGGCGGTGAATCATGCGGTCTCGCATCATGGCCATGCGGACAGTCCGGAATTTCGCGAGGAAATTCGCGGGCTGCTCAAGGACGCCTAGTAGGAGCTTGGTTTGACCAGAGACAACTTTCTTTTTGCCATCATCGGCGTACTGCTCGGCTTTATCGTCGGATTCATGCTGCATGGAGTGATGAGCCAGCGCGACGCTGAACGCGCGGCAACTCCAACTTCGCAACGCCAGCAACAATTGCCGCCCGATCATCCGCCGATCGGGACTGATGGCTCGACTGATGCGTCGGCCAACGGGTCGCAACAGTCGATGGAGCAGGTGCAGCAGACCATCGGGCGCGCGCGGAGCAATCCGAAAGATTTTGAAGCACAAATCATGGCGGCAAATCTCGAATACCAAATTGGCCAATACGACGAAGCGATCAAGTTTCTGCTGACTGCGAATCAGATTAAGCCGGACGACTACAGCACGGTTGCTAATCTGGGAATGGTCAATATGGATGCCGGCCACATGGACGCGGCGGAAAAATGGTATCGAGCAGCGCTCGCAAAAAATGCGAATGATGTCGCCGTAATGGATGGTCTGTGCAGCGTCCTGCTCACCGCCGGCAAAAAACAGCAGGCCGAAGAGATGATCAATCGCCTGGCCAAAGCTGACGCTTCTAATCAGGATCTTTCGCAGTTTCGCGAAAGACTGTCCAAGCTCAAGTGACCCGAACCACCCCGACGCTATTGAAGCCCATTCTCATCGCCGGTTTAATAGCCGGCGCCCTGGACATCACCTACGCGTGCGTTTTTAGTTACATTCGCCGCGGCGTTAGTCCGGCAGTCGTCTTGCGCAGCGTTGCTGCCGGCGCGTTGGGACCGACGGCTCGCGACGGCGGGATGAAAGTCGCGTTGCTCGGATTGTTTTTTCACTTTCTGATTGCATTCATTGCTGCCGCTGTTTACGTGTTTGCCAGTCGCGGCATCTCGTTCATGAACGCGCACGCTGTTGTGAGCGGCATTCTGTTTGGCTTGTGCGTGTATGTCGTGATGAATTGTGTCGTGCTCCGCGTCTCGGCGATTCACCAAACGCTTTGGCCCTGGCAATACGCGAAATCCGCCCTCATCGGCGGATTGCTGATTCACATGTTCGGTATCGGCTTGCCCATCGCCCTTGTCGCGCGTCGCTATTCGAAGTAAAACTCAGGACATGGAAATGAATGAAGTTCGGCTCGAAACCGAGCGGTTGATTCTGCGCTGGTTTCGCGAAGACGATCTGGCGGACTTGTGCCGCATGACCGGCGACCCGGAAGTGATGCGCTTTTTAGGGGACGGCAGACCTGCGGACGAGATGCTCACCTGGCGACAGCTGGCTACGTACATGGGTCACTGGTATTACCGCGGTTATGGAATTTGGGCAGTTGAAGAAAAAACGAGCGGCCGTGTGGTGGGGCGAATCGGGTTTATGAATCCCGTGGGCTGGCCCGATTTCGAGTTAGGCTGGACGCTCGCGCGTGACTGTTGGGGAAAGGGCTATGCAACTGAGGGAGCCGCTCGCGCGCTTGAATACGCGTTTACGGAACTGCATCGCGATCACGTCATCAGCTTGATCGCACCCGCGAACATCGCCTCAATAAAGGTCGCCGAGCGGCTGGGCGAGACAGTCAAGGGCGAGACTAACATCATGGATCGCGATGTTTTTATCTATCGAATTGATCGGGAGGATTGGCTCAAGGCGCGCGAAGCATAATCGCGCTGATCGCGTTACGGCTCGATCGACATTCGGGCTACGGCTGACATTGGGACCCGCTCGATTTTTCCCGTTTTAAGCACGACTACTATAGTGTCGCCTTCCACCACCACCCTGCGAACTGTCGACATCGGCCGATCGATGCGCGTGCCGTCCTTCTGCTCGATAATTAGATGAGGGCCCGGTTCCTGCGCTGGAGTGACGGGCTGCGTCTCCCCTGACTTCTCTTCCCCTTCAACCGGTTTGGGCTCGACGTTTTTCGCAGCTCTCGGCTTAGCAGTCTTGGGCTTTTCGGTTTTAGGTGTTTCGGTTTTTGTCGATTCAGTCTTTGGTGTCTCAGTGACCGGCGGTTTTGGTCGAGGTGCTCGCGGGGTCCGGTTCCGAGCAGTTCCACGTGAGGTTGTGCGCGCGGGTTTTGGCTTCGGTTCAGGTTTCGTTTCGGTACCGGGCGGTGCAGTTTCGGATGGTTTGGTCTCTTCAGCCTTTGTTTCTTCGGTCTTCTCTTCAGGCCGTTGCGGAATTTTCGCACCCACGGATGAGAGTCGTCTGGGGTTACGACCAACTGTTGCGCTTTCTGAAGACTCTGTATTTTGGGCCACCGGGATTCCGCCAGTAAACGTCTGAAAGGATCCCCCAAACGTAATTTTATACGAGCCGGGATCGTCATCAGGACTGCGCGCTTCGACGCGCAAGATCAGAATCTCATGCGTACGAAAATAGACGCCCTTGGTCACTTCAGGAGGAATGGTGCCCGCGTAAATAGTTATCTTCAACAGCGGCCGAAATGTCACAGCCGTGAAGATGTCAACATCGCCGTTCAAGTTCCTGCTGTTTACTGTGACAGCGAGATCGCCCGGTGTTGCTTCGAACGCATAGAAGTGTCGCGTTGAACGCGAGTCGCCAATATCCAGGGCCGGGATCGTGCCGCTGATCTCATTGCTCAGAACCGGGGTGGGCAGGGTCTGGTCATTCGATTGGGCGAACACGCCAGGCTGGGCTGAACAAGCCAGGAGCGTCGCTGTCAGAAAAATCAACGAGCGAAGCAGCTTTATGAAGGTTAATGGTTGACGATTGAACAAGACAGTGATGAGCAATTTCCAGAAGCGATTTTACAGGCCGCAGTTAAATGTCGCAAAAGCCAACCCTGGCCGACAGGTTCCCTGCTGACGTGTCTTCAATCACACCACATGAAACTTGATTCCGTCTGAGCAATGAGCCTTGCAATTCCCGGCATCCCCTAATAGTATTCGCGCCCGTAGGCAGTACCTCGCAAAACCCGCGTAGGCGAGCGCGTTTTTTGCGCATCATTTCAGAAATTCCGGGCGTATAGCTCATTTCTGATTAGTGTAACTGTGCAAGAAGACGCCACCATAAATTCCCCCGCATCCTTTGAAGATTGGTGGATCGACGCTCGTTTGATCGCGCCGATGCGTCTGGTGTTGGCCGCTACCGCTCTCCTTATTATTTATATCGATCCTTCCCAACCCGATCGGCTGGTGCGGCTAACATACTCGCTGCTGATTGGTTACACGCTTTACAGTGGCATCATTCTCCTGCTTGCGTTAGTTGCCCCACGTCGGCTGCCACTCGCGGTCCTGCACTGGTTTGATTTGGTCTGGTATGTCGGACTTATCGCCGTCAGCAGTGGCACAAGTAGCGTCTTCTTCGTCTTCTTTTTCTTTGCGATCCTGGTGGCGTCGTTTCGTTGCGGCTTTCGGTCGGGCTTAAAGATCACGGCTGCGGCTGCGGTCTTGTTTGTGACAGTAGGTTATCTCACCGCTCCGGCCGCGCCCGATTTCGAATTGAACCGCTTTTTGTTGCGCGCCGTAACGCTCGTGGTTCTGGGTTATATGATCGCTCATTGGGGCGCGTCCGAGATTGAGCTCAAGCGTCGAATGAAACTGTTGAAAGAAG
>DATNEI010000193.1:0-8991 GCA_035606795.1 Pyrinomonadaceae bacterium | reverse complement strand
TTCCATTCGCCGTCGCGTTTCGAGTACACGTTGAGAATTTTGTATTGACCAGAGATTTCGCGGCCGTGATAGACCCAATGAGCTGTGTCGCGCCCAGTCAATATCGCCGTCGGTCCAAACACGCGGACGCTTACTTGCTCTCGAATGATGTGTTGAACCTTCAAGTCACCGCTGACGCAATCGCCAATGAACTGTGCCTTATCGTCGCCTTCAAGCGGATAGCTAAACACAAAATCATCCGCCATGATTTTATCCAGCGCTGCGCCATCACCATTTGTCATCGCCGTGACCCACTCTTCATTCATGTGACGCAGCCGCTGTTCGATTTCGAAATTGTCAGGGTGTCCGCTCATTTTGCACCTGCTTCTACGACAAACGCGCGAGGGAGTCAATCCTGCATTGATTCGCCGTACTCTTTTTGCGTCTGTGTCGCCTAAACCGACACGATTTGGGATGTTTCGCGACTCTGGAGTCCCGCCAACCGCGTGGCATGTTCATTGCCAACGAACCGGGTGGAGGTCAAACAGGTATGCGAACAATAAATTTCAAGAGAATTCTCGGAGGGTTAATCCTGGGACTATCGCTGTTAGGCATTGGCGTAGTGTCGAGCACGACGGCCCAGGCGCAGTATCCTTGGAGTCAGGATCAAAGAGAGCGTGAGCGCGAACGACAGCGCGAACTTCGCCGTCAGCGCGAACAACAAGCGCAGCAGGGCGGCTGGTACGATCAATACGGAAACTATCATCCGGCTAATACCCAAAATGGTTATTACGACCAACGTGGAGTATTTCATCCGTACTCGAATCAGAACCAGAACGGGTACTACAACCGTAATGGCAACTATGGTTATCGACGGAGTAACGATGGCTATCCGAACCTGGGTGGTTCGTTCGATCTAAGGCAGACGGCGTTGAATGCCGGCTTTGCGGATGGCGCGAAAGCGGGCCGCGAGGATCGCCGCAGAGGTCGTTATAACATTCAGGGTCACAGCGAGTATCAGAAGGCCACGCGTGACTACAGCTCGAGCAAGGGCGATCGGTACATCTATCAGCAGTACTATCGCGTAGCGTTCGAGCACGGCTATGCAGACGGCTATGCAGGTTACTAACTAGTTTTCCTGACCCCAGCGCTAGGCGTGAGCGGCAGTGCAAACTCCGCTCACGTCTTTTTTTATGTTTAGATCGTGTGAATCAACAATCCGAATTAACGGAATGCGGTCACGAATCGATGTTTACTTACCATACAAAGACAGACGAGAGACGAGGTAAGTTTCAGGCGAAGCTATGTCCAAAATACTGGTGATAGAAGATGACGACGTCGCGCGAGAGTTGATGCGCATGGTACTGGAAACGCGCGGGCACGAAGTGACTGTCGCCGATAATGGGGTGTCGGGTTATGACACAGCTCTCTTCCTGCATCCTGATCTAATTATCACCGACATTCGCATGCCTGGCGCCGACGGCGTGCATGTCGTTCGGCGCGTGCGCGATACTCCCTCTCTGCAGAACGTTCCGATTCTCGTCACCACCGCATATGGCACCGGCACTGCAACTTTTTCCTTACAGGCCGGCGCCGACGCGTACGAACCCAAACCACTCAATCCAGAAAACGTTCTCGCCACCATCGAACGCCTGCTCGCCACGCGTAATACTTTGAAGGTCGCATAGATCACCACTCGCTAAATTTACAATTCTTAACAAACAACTGAGCGAACTCATTCGTAAACTGGGACATCCGAATGAGCCCAGTTCATCTCAATAAGAATCGATTTAGTACAGCGCAAGTCATAGCCAATTTCACGGAACCTTTTCAGTCGTTGGTTCGTGTAATACCGGGACCGCGGAGCTTGCGCCTGATGACCTTCATCGTCAATCCCTCGCATCGATTGCCAGTCGTGCGTCAAATCGTCGCTCTGAAAATGCTTGTCGCGGTTATCGCCATGATAGCCGGCGCCATGCAAGTGCGTGCTCAGTCGGCAGTAGCCAGCCCAGGGCCATCGCCATCCCCGGCCTCGACACCTGAAGCCAAACCTAATGAGGTGAAGATTGCCGGGCGCACGGTCGTCGTGCCTCCCGAAAAATTGCAGCCGGTCCGCATCACCCGTTTTGAAAAGGCGCCGGTGATCGACGGCAAGCTCGATGACGAAGTGTGGAAGCAGGCTGTCCCCTTGAAAGACTTCTACGACATCGACCCGGGCGACACCGTGCCATCGCAACTGCGGACTGAGGTGATGCTTGGCTACGATCCTAAGTTTCTCTACATCGCGTTTCACTGTTACGACGAGCCTGACAAAGTGCGCGCGACCGTAGCCCGCCGCGACAATATTTTCTCCGATGATTACGTCGGGTTCTTTCTGGACACGTTCAACGATCAGCGCAAGGCGTTCGAAGCTTTTTTCAACCCCTTCGGGATTCAGGGAGACGCGACCTTCACCGAAGGACGAGGTGAAGATTTCAGCGTCGACGTCGTTATGGAATCGAAAGGGATTTTGACGAGCGATGGCTGGACCGTCGAAGTCGCGATTCCGTTCAAATCAATTCGCTACACCGCAGGCAAGGGAAAGCTTTGGGGCGCACACTTCTTTCGTCGCATCAAGCGCAACAATAACGAGCTCGATTCGTGGATGCCGGTTGCGCGCGGCATCTCAGGGACACTGAACCAGGCCGGACACCTCACCGGCCTTGATGGCATCTCGACCGAGCGCACGCTCGAAATTATTCCGAGTCTCACCATTTCTGAAACCGGACGTCAGGTGCGGAGCTACGGCGTCTATCCCGGCACGCCGGCGGCGCTGGTAGATCCGGGGCGTGTTGTCAACGAGCCGGGAAAACTTGATGCAGGCGTGACTGCGAAATTTGGTTTGACGCCAACCGTCACGCTCGACCTGGCGGTCAATCCGGATTTTGCACAGGTTGAAGCGGACCAGCTTGTGGTCACAACCAACCAGCGGTTTCCCATTTTCTTTCCTGAAAAGCGGCCGTTCTTCCTGGAAGGCATCGACATTTTTCAAACGCCGATTCTGGCCGTGCACACGCGCACAATTGTCGACCCCGACATCGCGGTGAAACTGTCAGGCAAACAGGGCAAGACGACTTTCGGAATAATGGGCGCGAGCGACAACGGCCCGGGCAATCTCAGCGCTGACGATCGGGGCGCGCTGGCGTCTTGCTTCGAGCGAAGAAGTTTGAATCCGGCGGTCATTTGCAACAACGAAAAATTTCTCGACAAGAACGCCTACATCGGCGTGCTCCGTTTGAAGCGCGACATAGGGAAGGGCGACAGCACGATTGGAATGATCGCCACGAGCTACAACTTCATTCAGAAGCACAATCAGCTCGGTGGGTTCGACGGTCGCTTTCGAATCAACAAGCAGACAATTTTCAATTTTCAGGTTCTCGGTACTACGTCGCGTAATTTCTTTTTTGATCCGTTCACTGCCCAAACAAATTATCGAACGGGCAACGGTCTTGGTTACTCAACCACATACGACATTTCGGGACGTCACTGGGGCTTTCAACTTTACGGCGAAGGATACACACATGATTACCGCGCCGACGTGGGGTTCTTTGGCCGAACCAACACGAACTTCAACAGTGTGTTTGTACGTCACAACACGACGCCCAATCCGAAAAAGAGAATCATCGCTCGCAACATTCACAACTTTAGTTGGATCGGCTACGACTTTCAGGGGCGAATTCAGAATTGGGAGAGCGAGAACTACGTTGAGTGGCGGCTGCCCCGCAATTCATATTTTAGTCTGGCGTGGGAACCGGCGTACGAACGCATCCTCGAAGAGGAGTTTGGCGTTTCGCGCAACGCACCTTGCATCAACGATCCCGATCCCGCGAAGCGTTGTCGGGCAGCCTTTTACGGTCCGGACGACGAGCGTTCCGTACACAAGAACCACTTCTTCATCGCGGGCAGCTCGCAGTTCAATAAGAAGATTCAATTTAATGGGCGCGCAGTTTGGCGCGTGAACCATCTCGATCTGGACTTTGGCGGCGGCCGAAGATTTCCCCGGGTGAGTCCAGCAGCCTTGGCGTTGGGCCAGCTCGCGCCGCTCGATCCCGGCGCGGGGAACCTGTTCGAGTTCAGCGGCGGCACCACTTATCAACCCACGAACGAACTGCGCATGCAGCTTAACTACGTCAAGAATCGCCTGGTCCGAAAGGACACCGGTCTGGTCGCTTTCGACACCAACATTTTCACTTTGCGCACGACGTATCAATTCACCAAGTTCAGTTTCGCGCGCGCAATCGTCGATTACAACACGCTCAACCAACGGGTGCGCACGCAGTTTCTTTATGGTTGGACGCCAAATCCCGGAACGGCTTTCTATGCCGGCTACAATGACGATCTGAATTACGGCTTCAATGCCATCAGCAGCTCGATCATCCCCGGCTTCCGCCGCAACGGTCGCACGTTCTTCGTCAAGATGTCGTACCTATTCCGCAAGAGTTTCTGAGGTCTTTGCAGGTAAAACTTCGTCCCCTTGGTTCATCTTGAACAGTTTTCCCGATCTGTTCTCGCTTAACAAAGTAGCGACGCAGCTCGCGCAACCACATCGGGCAACAGCGGACGAACTAAATTCGCATTCAGGGGAATTGCATGACTTTCACGGACCTACACCACTCGCACGTGCCTCGAACTTTAGTCGCGGTTGCATTTGTCTTTTGTCTTGCGCTAACCGCCGCCGCGGCTGTCGTACCCCCGAGCGCAACGCCAAATCCTTCGCCTCAGCCCGCACCTGCAACCAACGGCAGTACGGGCGACGCCGCGACTAACGGTGCGCCGCCGGCAGGTCGGGGACGTGTGGTGCCGGCAGAAAAGATGGAGCCCGTTCGCATTGCGAAGTTCGACAAGGCGCCGGTGATCGACGGGCGGCTGGATGATGATGTTTGGAAGACGGCGGCCGTTTTTAAAGACTTCTATCAAACCAGTCCCGGCGATAACGTTGCCCCGTCGAAGCCGACCGAGACCATGATTGGGTACGATGCGAAGACTCTTTACATCGCGTTTCATTGTTTCGACGAGCCGGACAAAGTGCGCGCGACGGTTGCCAAGCGCGACAATGTCTTGAACGGAATAGAAGATAGCATTCGCGTGTTGCTCGACACATTCAACGACAAGAGAAAAGCGTATGTGCTTGCCTTCAATCCTTTCGGGATACAGATGGACGGCATTCGCACAGAAGGCGTGAACGTCGATTTCAGCGTCGATATCGTCATGCAATCGAAGGGGGCGCTGACTGAAGACGGTTACGTCATTGAAGTGGCGATACCGTTCAAGTCGTTGCGTTATGAAGCCGGCAAAGGAAAGCTCTGGGGTATTCAAATCTTTCGCATCATCCAACGATTCAACGGCGAGCAGGATTCGTGGATGCCGATTTCGCGCGACGTTAACGGCCTTTTGAATCAAGCGGGTCACATCACAGGCCTTGAAGGAATCTCGGCGGAACGAACGCTGGAGCTGATTCCCAGCATCACTGTTTCCGAAACTGGCAAACTGTTGCCGCATTTCAATTTCATTCCGAATGACCCGGGCCGCATGGTCAACGAACCGATCAAATTCGATCTGGGATTGACGGCGAAGTACACATTGAACGCAAACTCGACCCTTAACCTCGCGATCAATCCTGATTTCGCTCAAGTTGAGGCCGACGCGACCGTCGTCACCACCAACCAGCGCTTCCCAATCTTCTTTCAGGAAAAGCGGCCATTCTTTCTCGAAGGCATCGATCTCTTTCAGCTTCCGCTGAACGTCGTGCACACGCGGACAATCATTAATCCGTTGGTTGCGGGCAAAATCGTCGGCAAATCAGGCCGCAATTCTTACGGATTAATGGTCGCAGTCGATCGCGGTCCCGGGACGTTCACAGGAGACGAGCGCCTTGATCCATTTAACTTTCCCTTGCTGGACAAGAAAGCCTATCAGGGAGTGCTGCGTTTGAAGCGCGATGTCGGCAAAGAGAACAGCATCGGCATGGTCGCGACTTCCTACAACTTTCCCGAGAAACACAATCAGATTCTGGGGGTCGATGGACGTTTCAAACTGGATCCGCAGACGACTTTGACTCTGCATGTGGTTGGTACCACTTCGCGGCGCTGGTTCCGCGATCCGGAATTAGACCGCAGCGTGGCGTGCGATGGCCTGACGGGACGCGATCTGGTTTTCTGTAACCGTCGCATGGTTTACCGCACCGGCAATGGCCTCGGTTATCTCGCGAATTACACCAAGTCGGGGCGTCATCTGTTCATACAAGGCCAGGCCTTTGGGCGCACCGCGGATTTTCGATCCGACCTCGGTTTTGTCCGCCGCACTAACACGAATGAAGACGACTTCTATGTGTCCTGGAATTCGACGCCGAAGCAGAAAGCCCGGTTCGTTTCGTGGAATGTCGAAAGCTTTAATAACGTTCTTTACGATTGGAATGGACGCATACAGGGCGGCGCGACGGGTGCTCATGCGTTTTTCAATTTTCAAAAGCAGTCGTTTTTTGGCGGTGGGTTTGACGATCGTTACGAAAAGGACTACGAGGAAGAGTTTGGTCCGAAGCGCACTTCTTTTCAAAGTGGCGCCTTCTTTGGCTTACCGACGCGTGGTGCTCACGACAAAGTTTGGTTTATTGGTGGCGGCGCCACACCCAGCAAGACCTATTCGTTCAACTTCTTTGCGAACTTTGGCTATGGTGCGATGGACTACGATTTCGGTGGTGGGGATCGATTTCCACGCGTCAGTCCAGCCGCGCTCCAATTTGGCCAGGGCGCGCCGCTCGATCCCGGACCAGGACAGGCAATCGATCTCAACGGCTTCTTTACTTACAATCCGACTGGCGCATTGAGCCTCACGCTTAATTACAACAAGTCACGTTTGCGCCGCTACGACACTGCTTTAGTCGCGTTTGACGACAACATCTATTCTTTGCGCGGGACGTATCAATTCACGCGGTTTATTTTTGCCCGAGCGCGTGTGGACTACGACACACTGGCGTCGAATATTCGCGGGCAGTTTCTTTTTGGCTGGACGCCGAATCCCGGTACGGCATTCTACGTCGGCTACAACGACGACATGAATCATAACGGGTTCAATCCATTCACTGGCCAGCTCGAGCCCGGATTCCGGCGCAACGGCCGGACCTTCTTCATTAAAATGTCATATCTTATCCGCAAGAGCTTCGGTTAAACTCCGCATCTTGAGGCGAACCAGGAGACGTTCGCTAACTTGTGGAGATCAAAAAGTCACTCCTGCTGATTCTCGTTCTGCTGTGCGTGGTGGTTATGGCGCCCGCGCAAATCGGACGTCCATCCAGCCGCAAGGTTACGATCCCACCCGAAAAATCTGTTCCCATTCGCATTACCCGCTTCGACAGGCCGCCGGTAATCGACGGCAAACTCGACGATGAGGTGTGGAAGCAGGCAGCCGTCTTCAAAGATTTTCTGCAGACACAACCGGGCGACAACATCGCACCGTCACGTCAAACGATCGTGATGATCGGCTATGACAGCAGATTTCTTTACTTCGGGTTTCACTGTTTCGACGAACCAAACAATGTGCGCGCCACCGTCGCGAAGCGTGACAACGTTTTCGGCGAAGACAATGTGCGGATCTTTCTCGACACTTTCAACGACCAACGCCGGGCTTACGTGCTGGGATGGAATCCGCTGGGCATTCAGCAGGACGGAATCCTGACTGGAGGCGACGACGTCGACTTCAGTGTCGACATCGTAATGGAATCGAAAGGCACGTTGACGAGTGACGGCTGGACTGTCGAAGTTGCGATTCCATTTAAGTCGCTGCGTTACGAAGCCGGGAAGGGAAAGCTTTGGGGTCTCAACATTGTGAGAAATTTCTTTCGCTTCAACGACGAAATGGATTCGTGGATGCCCCAGTCGCGCGAGATCGCTTCGCAACTGAGTCAGGAAGGACATATCACGGGTCTGGAAGGAATCTCGACAGAACGAACGCTTGAGCTGATTCCCAGCGCTACTGTATCTGAGACAGGAACGCGCGTCCCGGCTTTACCACCCGGGGCGACTGGTCTGGATCCGGGACGTCTCGTCAATGAACCGCTCCATTTCGATCCTGGCTTGACCATGAAGTTTGGCATTACGCCGACGGTGACGCTCGATATGGCCTTGAACCCCGACTTCGCGCAAGTCGAGGCGGACGAAACTGTCATCACCGCCAATCAGCGCTTCCCGATTTTCTTTGAAGAGAAGCGGCCATTCTTTCTCGAAGGCATCGAAATCTTGCAGACGCCACTGCAAGCGGTGCATACGCGGGCGATCGTCGATCCGGATGCCGCCGTAAAGCTGACCGGGAAGCGCGGCCGCAATACCTTCGGTTTCCTGGTCGCCAGCGACAACGCGCCCGGGAACTTCAGCACGGATGAAAAATCTGATCCGGTGAACGCGCGGTTCATCGATAAGAATGCGTTCATCGGAGTCTTGCGGCTGAAACGCGACGTGGGCAAGGAATCCAGCATTGGGATGATCGCGACGAGCTACAACTTCATCGAAGAACACAATCAACTGCTGGGCATTGACGGTCGTTTTCAAGTCGATCCAAAGACGGTGGCAACGTTTCAAGTCATCGGCACTACATCGCGTCGTTGTTTCTTCGCGCCGGAGAAAAACGAACATACGCCGGCGCCGACTGATCCATGCTTCGTCAATGAGCCCACGCGAAACTACTACCGGCAAGGAAACGGCTTCGCTTATTCAGGAGTTTATGACTTCACCGGTCGCAATTTCGGCTGGATCTATCAGGCACAAGGTCAGACGCAGGACTATCGCGCTGACGTGGGTTTCACGCGCCGGCTGAATACAAACCGGCAGGCTCTTTACGGGCGGCTGAGCAACGATCCTGACCCGAAACGAAAGATCATCTCATGGCGGCTGCAGGGAGGCGTGGACTCGAATTTTGATTGGCAGGGCCACATGCAGAATTGGGGCGCACAACCGCACCTAAATCTTCAATTGCATCGAAACA
>DATNEI010000178.1:0-10912 GCA_035606795.1 Pyrinomonadaceae bacterium | reverse complement strand
GCGCGAATTGCATCGTCGGGCGTGGGCACCAAAATCGATTGCAGCGATGACCCGAGGGCGCCTTCTACCGCGCGTTCCCATTCGGCATTAACTTTGATCGAGTCAGCCAGCGTGCCGATTAGGTGAAATTCCTGCGCTTCGTTCGCGGAAAAAGCTTCCTGCACTGCAAGTGAAAAGTGCGCCCGCCGATCGTCAAGATCCCGGAAACTTTCGAGCCGTGCCTGGGTGCGCGCGTAATCGTCGCGCACGCGCGTCATTTCCGCGTCGGTGTCTGAGACGCGTTCGTGTCCCTCGACGACCGCCTTAACGGCGCCTTCGCGTTCGGCCATCAGCCGCGCCAGCTTGGCCCGTGCTTCGCTAATCTGTTGAGTGACCTTTTCGGCTTCGCCGGCTGCCGTGGCGTGTGCCGCGGCCGCGCGCTCGCCTTCGCGCGCCAGGCCTTCAGCTTGTTGCGCAAGTTTTTCGAGCGAGCTCTCAAGCTGTCGCGCCAGATCGTGCAGTCTTTCGGCAGCGACCGTGTGATGCAAAAGTTCCGCGCGCGCGCCATCGATTTCCTGCTCCGCCAGCGTGACTTCCGTCAATTTGGCCGCGTGGGTCTCTTCGGCAGTGCGGAGCCGCGACGTCGTCTGCTCGTTTTCCTCACTGAGCGTTGAATCGAGCGCCTGCAACCTTTGCAACTCAGATCCAACCACGGACAGCCGCTCCGATAACCCCGCCAATTCCCTTTCGATGTCCGTTCGTCGCTTTGCCAGCGTCTCGATCTGTTCTTCCTGGTAAACCCGATCGCGAATGCGGCGGTCGCGTTGCAGCGCGCCTTCGGCAACCGCGGCACGCACCTGCGCGAGTTCATCTTCCAGGGCCCGCGCGTTTTGCGTCGCCATCCGGCTGGCTTCCTCGCGTTCGGTCAATGAGGCCGCCAGTTGCTGTTCTTCCTGATTTGCGCTATCGAGATCCGCCTGTGATCGCTCGAGCAAGGCGCCCAAACTTTGCTCTTCGCCGACATAAACGCGACGCAAAAGTTCGCGCAGCTCTTCGCGCTGAATACGATAGCGGCGAGCTTTCGCGGCTTGGCGGCGCAGGCTGTTCACCTGCCGCTCGATTTCGGAAATGATGTCGGACACGCGACTCAAGTTTGACCGCGCAGATTCAAGTCGAGCTTCAGCCGCGCGTTGGCGTACGCGAAACTTGGTAATGCCTGCGGCCTCTTCAATGATCGTGCGGCGATCCATCGGCTTGGCGGAAAGAAGCTGACCGATGCGGCCCTGTTCGATGATGGCGTAGTGGCCGCCCGCCAAACCCGTTCCCGAAAACAAATCCTGAATGTCACGCAGACGGCACGGACGATCGTTGAGGAGGTATTCGCTCTCACCCGATCGATAGAGACGACGCGTTACCGACACAGCTTCGCCGGGCGCAAACTCAAGCGCGAGATTTCTACGCTGACGCCAGTGACGATGATGATGCTGCTTTGGTTTGTTTTCCGGCGCGGTATCCTGTGCAGTATCGGCAGCCCCGTCGATGATGGAGTCAGTACCTGGAGCGGTAGCGACGGGGTCTGTCGCTGACTCGTCCAACCCGGTCGCTACCGCTCCCGGTACTGACACGCCCGTTGAAGAGTCATTGTTAACCTGGGCTTGAATCTCTGACCCCGTCGCTACCGCTCCGGGTTCTGACACGATGGCGACTTCAGGCGCTTCGAAGATCTCTTCATGCGAATCGATCTGTTCGAGTGTCGAATCGATATCCTGAATGTCAGGCTCGTCTTCGACTGTTTCGTCGCGCACCATGTGCAGCACGACTTCAGACATACCGCTCGGCTGACGATTGCGCGAGCCCTGAAAGATCACGTCCTTCATCTCGCCGCCGCGCAGGTGCTTCACCCGCTGTTCGCCCAAAACCCAGGCGATAGCGTCGGCCACGTTGCTCTTGCCGCAGCCGTTCGGCCCGACAATCGCAGTTATCCCGTCACCAGTGAAGCGAAGGTCAGTATGGTCCGCGAAGGACTTGAATCCTGTGATTTCGAGACGCTGAAGCTTGAACATTCGATGTCCGTCGTTTGATGCGGGGGGTGGCGGGCATCAAAGGGCGACTTTCGGGTGGCACTATAGAGACATGCCGCCCACATGTCAACAATAACCTGAGCCGTCTTGGTTTAAGTCACAGATATAAAATGGGTTTGCTTTGGAGATGTCTGCTGGTGTCAGACTCCGGGACTCCGGAAAAATAATCCTACGAAACCGCCTTTCGCTGCAGCATGAAGTTGATCCCCTGCCTCAGGCCGTCGGGGGTCGTAGCCTCGTAGCGCAACATGTTCCCGTCGATGAAGACGGTTGGGGTTCCCGTGACGCCGACGCTGGTGCCTTTTTGCATGTCCGCAGCAATGCGCTGTTCCACTTCGGGGCTGTCCAAATCACGCGTAAAGCGATCGACGTTCAAACCAAGCTCATTCGCATACTGGGTAAAAACCGAGCGGGGATCGTCGAGGTCCTTCCACGTGTTCTGATTCCGGTATAGACGATCGTGCATCTCCCAAAACCTGCCCTGGTTCCGCGCCGCTTCGGCCGCGCGCGCTGCGGCCATCGCATTCTTGTGAATCTTCGCCAGCGGAAAATGGTGAAAGACAATCTGCAATTGTTTGCCGTACTCGTGCTCGATGTCTTTCAGTACGGGATACAACAAGCCGCAGGGTGGACATTGATAGTCGCCATACTCCTCGAGCACCACCGGTGAAGAGACCTTCACATTTGGTTTCTGGATTGGAATCGTGCTCGTCGGTGAAGCCTGAGCGACTGGTGTTGGTCCAGTGGTGGCGGCCTGCGGCGGCGTCGCAATAAAAGCGCCGTTTGCATCGCTGCTCTTCTTGCGACTGAACACAATGAATGCCGCAATCGCCGCCACCAGCACGACTGCAATGATGATGAAAGGAAGACTCTTCTTCATAATGTTATGAATGGACAGCAACGCTCGGCATTTCGCGCCCATCGCCGCCTTCGGCGGGTGTTAGGACGCGCAAAGGCTCAGGCCACTCGACATGCGGGACAGCAGTAGGGCCAAATCGCGCTTCGCGTCCTCTCTCTTTTTCGCGCAGCGCTTTCAAAACTTTCTCAGGCGTGATCGGGACTTCATCTATGCGCACACCAACCGCATTGTAAACGGCGTTAGCGACGGCGGGCGGCACGGGCAGCAGTGGACCCTGCCCAACCTCTTTCGCGCCGAATGGTCCGTTTGGATCGGGATCTTCTATCAAGTAAGTCTTGACGTCGCACATTTCCATCGTGGTGGGACTCTTGTATTCGAGCATCGACGGAAACTTGTGCACGGCGTTGCGATTCGCGCGATACGACATCTCCTCCATCAGGATCTCGCCGAGACCCATGTAGACGCTGCCTTCTACCTGTCCCATCACCAAGGCAGGATTGATCGACTTACCAATGTCGTGCGCAATCCAGACTCGTTCGACAATGACAATCCCGGTCGACGGATCGACATCAACTTCCGCGACGGCTGCGGAGTAACTGTAAGCCGGCGATGGACCCACACCCGCGCCTTTGTATTTGCCGGGCGAGCGTGGCGGCGTGTATGAACCAACGGTGCCAATCGTGCCGAACTTCGATTCCGCCAGCACCACAGCTTCCGCGAACGAGACGCCGACTTCCGGATTCTCGACGTCAAACGCGCGTCGCTCGGCGAATGAAATGTTTTCAATCGGCACGTTTAGCTTTTCCGCGACGGCCATCGTCAAAAGTTCACGAGCGCGTTCCGCGGCCTGAATCGCCGCATTGCCGGTCATCAAAGTGACGCGACTGGAATAGCTGCCAAGATCGACCGGCGTCAAATCCGTGTCCGCAGTGACTACGCGGATATCGAACGGATCGATCCCCAGAATCTCGGCGACGATATAAGCAAGAATCGAATCAGAGCCCTGCCCGATGTCTGTCGAGCCGCACATCACACAGACACCGCCCTGGCGATCGAGCCGCAGCTGCACGCCGGACTGCGGCATGTTGTTCCAGTAAATCGGCAGACCCGCGCCGCAGATGTAAGAGGAGCACGCGATGCCGATGCCTTTATGAGATTGCCGATTGCCAATTGCCGATTGCCAATTTGACCACGAAAATTTCTGTTTCCAATCCGAGCCTTCGACGACTTTATCGATGCAGGCGCCTAAACCCATGCTGCCGATGCGCAGGTAATTGGCGGTGATGGAGTCGGCGGGCACCAAGTGTTCGCGTCGCATTTGTGCCGGATCGAGCTTCAACTCCTCAGCAATCTTGTCGAGATGAACTTCCAAAGCGTAACGCGGCTGCGGAGTGCCATGACCGCGCTTCGGTCCACACGGCGGTTTATTCGTGAAGACGCGCGCCCCCTGAAATTTGTAACGCGGCACATCGTAAGTGACCGTTTGCAACGCGCCGGTGTAGAAGGTGCTGGCCACGCCATAACTGCCGTATGCGCCGCCGTCGAGAAACGATTTGAAGTGAATGGCGGTGATTGCGCCGTCTTTCTTCACGCCCGTCTTCACGTGCATCAGCACCGGATGACGTCCGCGATGACAATAGAAAACTTCTTCACGCGTGAGTGTGCACTTCACCGGCCGGCCGGTAATCATAGCCAGCTTGCTGACGACAACTTCATGATTGAAGGGATCGCTCTTACCGCCAAAACCGCCGCCGTTGGGTGTGGCAATTACGCGAATGTGGCTAGCGGGAATTTCCAGAACTTTCGCCAGCGCGCGATGAACATAATGTGGCGTCTGCGTCGAGCTCCAAAGTGTCAGCTTCTGATCGGTGTCGAAATAAGCAACCGCCGCGTGCTGCTCCATCGGCAGATGCGTGTTGCCTTCGTAGAAGAACGTGTCCTCGCGCACCAGGTCAGCCTCGGCGAAGCCTTCCTCAATCTCACCGAACTCAAGGGAGACTTTTTTGTGCACGTTGCCGCCGTCGCCGTACTCATGAATCCGGGGCTCTTCGACCAGCAACCCTTCTTCAATCGAAGTGATTGTTTGCAGCCGTTCGTATTCGACTTCGATCAGGTTCATCGCGTCGAATGCCACATCTTCGTCAATGGCCGCCACGGCCGCGACGGGATCACCGACGAAACGGACCTTGTCGACGCAGAGCGCGTGCTCATCCTGACTGACTGGCAGAATGCCATAGGGAATGGGAAAGTCTTTTCCCGTTAAGATCGCCAAGACGCCCGGCAGCGCCAGCGCTTTCGAAACATCGATGTTCTTAATCAGGGCATGAGGTTCATGGCTGCGCAGAATCTTGCAGGACAACATGCGCGGCAGGATGATGTCGTCCGCAAACTTCGTCTGGCCGGTGCACTTCGCCCGCGCATCGACCTTGCGGAAAGGTTTGCCGATCACTTGGAAGTCTGATGTGCCGTTCGACTTGCTGTTGCTCATCCAATTCTCGCTGCTCGATTCACGTCTTCAGGTTGAGTGTGATCTGAAGTTTTATCGAGTTTTCTGGCTGCTTTTGTTCTAATACTCCCGTAAAGCGCTTTCCTGATTGCGTCTCCCCGCTATAACCGATGGAAACCTTGTCTATCGGGCTAGGATCGAAACCTGGAGAAGACCGCACTGTGACTGAACCTCCCGGCGCAATATCAAAGGCATAAAAACTTTCGTTCTTGTGGCTGTTAATACTTATGTATTTCAACTGCTCGCCGGTCTGATTAGAAATCGTCAATTCGTTCGTAAATGGCTGGCGTGAAATATCGGTTCCCATTCGAAGGACATTGCTTTCGACCCAGTCGATAATCGGATTAGAGTCGATGAAGCTTGGATCCCAGTTATCTTTGTAGTTCCAACTGGTATTAATGATCATCTCGTTGCCCTTGAGAATCTGAAGTTCGCCCTGGTCCGTGAAATGACCTGCAAAATCGCCTTCGTCCTTGACCGAACCATTCACCTTCACACGATATGTACCATTCGGTGAAACTTTGTCGAATTTGTAGTTACGAGTACGCCACCAATCGCACGATGAGTTGAGCAAGCAACTCGAAACAATGATGGAGGCAATTACGTACCGACCGGCCATGTGAATCCGTGGTTTTCCGTTGTTTGCGTCGTCAGGCATTCACTTCAACTCAAAAGCGCAACTGCATAATTTCCAGGTCAGGAAGGTGGGTTTACCCCCGCTCTTTATTTGGCACAACCGAGGCGGGGGCAAGCCCCTCTTCCTGACCCAGAGATAACCAACCATGAATCACAATCCGTAAATTGATTCCTTTGGCAGTTCCATCGCCTCACCCCGCATCTTCGCCGCTGCCAACTCGACTGCTTCGTAAATCTTGATATAGCCGGTGCAGCGGCACAAATTACCGGACAGCGCTTCTTTGATCTCATCGCGCGACGGGTTTGGCGATTTCTCGATTAGCTCTTTCGCTGCCAGCATGAATCCCGGCGAACAATAGCCGCATTGCGCCGCGCCCGTGTCTGCGAACGTCTCCTGCAACGGATGAAGTTGCGCGCCGTCAGCCATTCCCTCGACTGTCTCGACGCTACGGTCTTCGGCATCCAGGCCGAGCATTAGACACGAAAGAATCGATCGACCATCGACCAGAACCGTACACGTGCCACACTCTCCCAACTCGCAGCCATGCTTCGTGCCCGTCAAAGCAAGGTCTTCGCGCAGCACTTCGAGCAGCGTCTTGTGCGGCGCGAACGCAACTTCCGCCGTCTCGCCGTTGAGCGTGAAACTGATGTGGGCTTTTTGTTTAGTACCGTTCGTCATCACGACAGCACCCTCCCTTACGCTCGGGTTTCCTATTCCAGGCTCACGCGCCGGCGGCATCCTGCTTCTCAGTCTCGCCGAGCAACAGGTTATCGATCAAGCGCGTCTTGCCGAGGTAAACTGCGAGCGAGAGCAGCGCCGGCCTTTCCGCAATGTGCTCGAGCGGTGCAAAGGTCTCGGCATCATTCAGGCTAATGTAGTCGACTCGCGCCAGCGGCTCTGCGGCTACCGTCGTGCGCACCAGTTCAAGCAAACGCGCGCCGTCGCGTTCGCCATTTTCATAAGCCGCCTCTGCCTGGGAAAGACCGCGATGCAGTACAGTTGCTGATCGTTTCTCTGCTTCGCCAAGATAGGCGTTGCGAGACGACAGAGCCAAACCGGATTCTTCACGAACAATCGGCAACACCACCACTTTCGTGTCGAAAGCCAGGTCACGGACCATGCGCTTGAGGACGGCCGCCTGCTGTGCGTCCTTCTGACCAAAAAACGCAACGTCGGGCCGCACGATGTTCAGCAGAATAGCTACTACGGTCGCGACTCCGCGAAAGTGACCCTGCCGTGACGCGCCCTCGAGTTGCTCCGACAAACCTTCGACGGTTACGTACGTAGAAAACCCGCGTGCGTAGATGTCCGCGACTGACGGCGCGAAAAGATAATCCACGTTCTCGCGAGTCAATAATGCGGCGTCGCTCTCCAAATCGCGGGGGTACTTTTCGAAGTCCTCAGCCGGGCCGAACTGCGTCGGGTTAACAAAAACTGAAACCACCAGCACATCGCACTGGCTGCGTGCTGCGCGCATCAGGCTCAGATGGCCTTCATGCAGCGCGCCCATCGTGGGCACAAATCCAATCGTGCGTTGCGCTTTACTTATCTCGCGCGCAATCGAGATCATCTGCTCACGACTGTTGATTATCTCCATAAAAACAGAAGTCAGAAATCAGCTGTCAGAAGTCAGCAGAAACATTTCTGCTCACCTGCATCCCAGTCGACGTGACGTCATTCGTCGCTTCAAGATTTTCTGACTTCTGATTTCTGACTTCTGACTTCTCCTACTTTCAACTCTTCCGCTGCCGCCGCCGGTAGCGCGTAAGATTCAGCTTCAGCCGGATAACTTCCATTGCGCACATCTTCGGCCCAGCGCGTGACGGCGTCGGTGATCGTCTCGCGCAGATTCGCGTACTCGCGCACAAAACGCGGCAATTTCCCAAACGCCATTCCGAGCAGATCGTGAAATACGAGCACCTGAATATCGCAATGCACGCCCGCGCCGATGCCGATGGTCGGAACCTTCACGCTCTCAGTAATCATCTGCGCGATCTCGCGCGGCACGAGCTCAAGCACGATCGAGAACGCGCCCGCTTCTTCCAGCGCGTAAGCATCGTCAAGCAAACGACGTGCGGCGTCAGCAGTCTTACCTTGCACTCGATACGCACCGAGCTGATTGATTGACTGCGGGGTCAGACCGATGTGACCCATCACGGAAATCTCTTCGTTGACCAGACGTTTGACGAGCTTGACGCGCTTCAGTCCGCCTTCGAGTTTGACCGCTTCCGCTTCGCCTTCTTTCACCAGTCGCAGCGCGGCGCGCACCGTGTCGTCAGCTCCGGTGTGAAACGATCCGTAAGGCATGTCCGCCACCAGCAGCGCGCGCTCGACCCCGCGGCGCACGGCCTTCACGTGAATAAGAATTTCGTCGAGCGTCACCGGCACCGTGTTGCCGTATCCGAGCACGACATTGCCGAGGCTGTCGCCAACGAGAATGATGTCAATTCCGGCCTCGTCGACGATCCGCGCAGTGGGATAGTCGTAAGCTGTCAGGCAAACCAATCTTTCACCGCGTTCTTTACTGGCTTTCAAAGAAGGTGCGCTGACTTTTTCCGGACGTTCAGGCTTGAGATATGGCATCGATTGGCCTTTCGAAGCTGACTGAAACTCGGAGAATTATAGGTGACGCCTCAGGGCGTCGCAACCTGTTTACCTTCTCGGCGTGGGTTATAATCCCTGACCATGGCGATTGACCTTTCCGGACTGCTGCTGCCAATTACCACGCCTTTCACGGCGAATGAAGAGATCGACGATGATGGCCTAAAGACAAACATTCAGCGCTGGAACGCCTGCGGCATAACGGGTTATGTCGTGCTCGGCTCAACCGGTGAACGCGTAAATCTGGACGAGCGCGAATACCTTGAAGTCATCGACACTACGCGTAAAGTTGTGCCGGAATCAATGACGTTTATCGTGGGCGCCGGCCAGCAAAGCACGCGCGGCACGATTACGGAAATCAAACGAGCTGCGAAAGCCGGCGCGCAAGCCGTGCTCGTCATCACTCCGCATTACTACCGATCGGCCATCGCGCAAGACGCGTTAGTAAACCACTACACCGCCGTCGCCGATGCTTCCCCGATTCCAATCATCCTTTACAGCATGCCCGATTTGACGGGCGTAAAGATTGAACCTGAAACCGCCGCGCGCTTGAGCGGGCACCAGAACATCGTGGGGATGAAAGACAGCTCGAACGATGTGGCGAAGCTTCTGGAAACGGTCAGTACCGCCGCCAAGGATTTCGCCGTGACGATTGGCAACGGCACCGTGTTCGCGGAAGCACTGCAGGTCGGAGCCCGCGGCGGAATACTGGCAGTTGGATGCGTCGTGCCGGAACTCTCGCTCGAAATCTACCGAGCCGTCCAGGACGGCCAAATCGATCGAGCGAACACTCTGCAGGAAAAACTGACGCCCCTGGCCCGCGCAGTGACCAAGACTTATGGCATCGGCGGACTGAAGGCTGCAATGGAGATGGCTGGATACGTCGGCGGAGAAGTGCGCGCACCGCTGCGCCGGCCCAGCGAAGAAGCGTGTGCTGAGATTGAAATGCTGCTGCGCGAGGCAACTGCCGGGGTGAGCGAGCTACGAGTTAAAGTGTCGGAAGCCCGACCGTAAGGGAGGGCGAGTTCCGGCAGAGACACTGGGCGATGTAACCTGCCCTCCCTTACGGTCGGGCTTCCGACACGCGGCTTCCCACACCTAGCACTACCAACACGCACCGCGTAAAATGCTCGCGCGAGGAGCATCCCCGGATTTTGAGCACCGCTGAAACTGCCTGTCACAGTTCGCCGCAACAAGCCGGTTTGCGCGTGGAGACTCTTTCATTCGCACAAATCCCCGGACAATCGAAACTGTTTCTCGACTATCAGCGCGATCCCACCGCGTTGCGGAAGTTCTATCCGGAAGCGGTGCGGGTCCATTACGATTTGCCCGCGCGCAAAGATCGCGTACTCGGTGCTTACCAGACGGATCGGCCCCAACTGTGCGCTGCGCTCGCACGAATGAATCGCGCCTGGGGTGCGAGTGAAGCTACGCTGCGAAACATTAATCTGTTGGCGGAGTCTGATTCGCTCGCCGTGGTAACCGGACAACAGGCGGGTCTTTTTACCGGGCCGCTTTACACCATCTACAAAGCGCTCTCAGCAGTTAAGCTGGCCGAGTGTCTTTCGCAGCGCGGCGTCAAAGCCGTGCCGGTGTTTTGGATTGCCACTGAAGATCACGACTTCGCCGAGGTCGCCTGGGCCGAATTTATCAATCGCGAATGCGCTCTCGGCAAAATTAGTGTGCCGGCAGAACTGCACGCGGAGGGGTCGCCCGTTGGCGGTGTCACGCTCGATGCTTCGATCAGCGGCGTCGTTCAGTCGCTCCGAAAGCTTCTGCCGGAAAATGAGTTCACCGGCGATTTTCAGAAGCTCTTGCAGGAGGCGTATGCCCCGGGCCGAACATACGGAGACGCGTTCGCCCGGATGATGAGCGCGCTCACAAGCAAGTACGGTTTGATTCTGCTTGATCCGCTGGATTCAGAACTCAAGAAACTCGCCGCGAAGGTGTACTCAGACGCTGCGCGCCGCGCGCCGGAGATCGCGGCCGCGATTGCTAATCGAAGCCGCGAACTGGAAGCCGCCGGCTATCACGCACAGGTCACCCCTTCGGAGGATTCCTTTCCGCTATTCCTGGACGGACAGGACGGCGCGCGCCGAGCATTGACCCGTAATTCCGCCGGAAAGTATCAGACGAAACATGACGGTGAAGCGTATTCCGCAGACGAGCTGGCCGAGTGGGCGCTGCGCGAACCTGTGCGCTTCAGCCCGAATGTCACTCTGCGTGCGGTGGTGCAGGATTATCTGCTT
>DATNEI010000141.1:0-4829 GCA_035606795.1 Pyrinomonadaceae bacterium | reverse complement strand
GGATTTGCACGGCGGCCCCCATCGTCGCTGCTGCGGCCGCGACCTTCGTTGTTGCGCAGATTGACATTGTCATCGCGACTGCGCCCGCTGTCGGAGTTTTTCGATCCGGTGTCATTGTTGCGACCGCTACTGTTGTTGTCGTTATTCGAGCTACTGCTACCGCCGCTGCTTCCCCCGCTACTCCCTCCACTGCTGGGCGGGCTCGGTGGAGGATCGCTGCGGGGTGCTTCTGCGGGCGGACTTGGCGGATCGCTTCTGGGACTTTCCGTTCTCGGACTTTCAGGCATGGGTTTGGTGTCTTGTGCGCGCACCATCGCCGGTACGCAAAGACCCAACACGAACACAAATGCCGTTAGCGAGCTCAGCTTCACCCTGTCTAATTTCATTTTCGGCCTCCTTGGTTGAAACGAGACGAACTGGTTTCTCGGGAGAGACCAACCCTGATAAGTGCCGGAATTATACGCCGCTAACGATTGCGCGCAAGATCGAGTGCCACTAATTTCACTTTTCTCTGCGAAGACTCTGCGATCTCTGCGCCTCCGCGGTGAATAGTCCCGGAAAAAACTCACCGCAGAGACGCCGAGCACGCTAGAGATGGCACAGGGAATTTTAAATTAGAGCATCACTCGCGCCAGCTAACCGCGCACGGCGATACCGAGCGCGCGCATGCGCCGATACAGATGACTGCGATCGATTCCCATTAACTCTGCCGCCCGCGAGATGTTGCCGTCGGCTTCTTCCAGCTTCCGTTGGATGAACTCGCGATGATAAGCGTCACTGGCCTCTTTGAACGAAGGAAAGCGATACGATGACGCGGGCGGTTCCGCGCTGCCGAACGTTGGCAGGTCCTTCACGCCGACCTTGTGGCTGTTGTCGTGCATGATGACTATGCGCTCGATCGTGTTCCGCAACTCGCGCACATTGCCGGGCCATGGATAATTCTGCATCGCTTCAATCGCTTTCGCGTCGAATCGCAGCAGCTTGCGGCCGTAGGCCCGCGCAAATCTGTCGTTAAAGTGCTCGACCAGTGACGGAACGTCTTCCAGCCGCTCGCGCAGCGGCGGAACTTCGAACGGAATTACGTTCAAGCGAAAATAGAGATCGCTGCGGAAAGCCCCCTTCTCGATCTCTTCGTCCAGTTTCTTATTGGTCGCCGCAATTACGCGCACATCGACGCTCACCGGTGTATTGCTGCCGACCGGTTCAAACCTCTGCTCTTCCAGCACGCGCAGGACTTTCGCCTGCACGTTGGCGCTCATGTCCGACACTTCGTCGAGGAAAAGCGTGGCGCCGTCGGCCAGTTCAAACTTTCCCTTTTTCGCCGCCGTCGCGCCCGTAAACGCGCCTTTGACATGGCCGAACAGTTCAGACTCCACCAGCTCTTCGGGGATGGCGGCCGAATTGACTTCAACAAACGGAGCCGAGGCGCGCCGAGACTGTAAGTGAATTGCGCGCGCCACCAATTCCTTGCCGACGCCGGATTCGCCCGAGATCAGCACGCGTCCGTCAGTCGGCGCCACGACCGCGATCTGTTTTCGCAGCGCGCGCATCGACACCGACTCGCCAATCATTGCGTACTCTTCGCTGAGTTCCGCCGCCAGGGTTTGGTTGGCCAGTTCAAGTTTTCGTTGCCGCAGCGCGTTGCGCACGGTCAAAACAGTCTTCTCGATTGAGAGCGGCTTTTCGATAAAATCAAACGCGCCTAGTTTTGTGGCTCGCACCGCAGTCTCGACGTTTCCGTGTCCGGAGATGATCACCACTGCCGCATCAAAATTCGCTTCGCGCATCTGCCGCAGCGTTTCGAGACCGCTAATGCCCGGGAGCCACACGTCGAGCAGCACGCATCCGTACGCGCGCTGGCCGATCGCTTTCAGACACTCTTCGCCGCTGGCAACGGCCTCCGGCGAGAAACCCTCATCGCGCAGAACCGCAGTCAGCGACTCGCGTATGCCGCGCTCATCGTCAACGATTAGAATTGATTCGGACATTAACTAAAAGACGTACTTTGGTCTTTGTGCTTTGGACTTTGGACTTTGGACTTTGATGTCTAACTCATGCGAATGACCAAGACAAAGCACCAAGTACCAAGCACCAAGTGCAAAGCAAGCACTATTAAGTGCTCAGAGGCAACTCAACGATAAACCTCGCGCCATGCGGCACGTTATTTTCCACGCGAATTTTGCCGCCATGTTCAGTCACTATGCGCTGGACGATCGCCAACCCGAGTCCGGTGCCCCGGCCGCGCGTCGAAAAATACGGTTGGAACAGTCGCTTGAAGTCAGCCGCCGGAATGCCTTCGCCGGAATCAGCAACTTCCGCAATCAACATATCGCGCGTGGCATCGAGTTTCGTGCTAAGTGTGATCTGCTGCTCGCTCGAGGACGTCAACGCCTCCAGGGCATTATCGATCAGGTTCACGAAAACGCGCTTCATCTGCTCCCTGTCAAGCATCGCTGCGGGCAAGTCCGGCTGCACCTCAAGATGCAACTCCACACCATTCAGACGATCCTCATAGAGCGCCGCGGCCTGTATCACCGCATCGTTGAGCGAGGCGTTTGATTTCTGCGCATCGGGCATCCGGGCAAAACGTGAAAACTCATCAACCAACGATTTTAGTCCGGCAACTTCGCGCGAGATCGATGCCGTGCATTCTTCGACCACCCGCTTCATTTCTTCGTCATCGGTTGCCGGCGTATGGCCCTTGCCGGCGCCATTTTCGTCACCGTTGACGCGTACTCCAAACTGGCGCGCGATGCGTTCTGCCGAAAGCTGTATCGGCGTCAAAGGGTTCTTGATTTCGTGTGCGATACGCCGGGCAACCTCGCTCCATGCGGCGGCACGTTGGGCGGTTAACAGTTCCGACAAGTCGTCAATTACCAGCACCACACCGCGCTCGCCGCCAGACGTTGCGCCTAACGCGGTAACAGTTAGGGCCACCGGAATTGAACTTACCGCCCCGCCACGGGTCAATCGACTTTGTTCAGCGGCGCGACCTGCGCGCCGGGCGCGCCTGACTAACCGGTCGAGCACTGCGCGATCTTCCTGGCTCAAAAGACTGGACAAGCTGGCCCAGGCGGGCGGTGATTCGCTGAGCTTTAAAATTGATGCGGCCGCGGCGTTCATGGTCGTCACGCAATCGTTCTGATCTAACGAGACGACGCCCGTCGACAGCGAATTCAAAACCGTTTCGATATAGTTGCGGCGCTCTTCCAGTGCCTGGTTCTTTTCTTTCAAAGTTGCGGCGCCGGCGTCGAGCCGCCGCCGGTTCTCTTCCAACTCAGCCGTCATCTGATTGAACGAATCGGCCAGCAACGCCAGTTCGTCATCCGCCGGTGTGCTGACACGATGCGAAAGATTGCCCCGGGCCACTTCTCTTGAAGCTTCGGCCAGCGACTTGATGGGCGCTGCCAATCCGCGCGCGAGATGAATCGCCACCCAGGTAGACGCAAAGATGAGCAGCAGCGTCATCAATCCCAGGGTAGACAGACCGAGCAGACGCACCTTGCGTTGGCGTTGGACCAAATGCTGGTACTCGCTTTGTGATCCGGCGATGATGTCGTTCGCGTCTGCCTCGCTAAACCGGCGCGGCACGAGGATCAGACGTGTTGAGTCAGTCAGCTGCGCGGACGCCAGGTCGAATCCCTTCGCATCGGACAGACGCGCGTCCGTCGGGTTCGCTGAATGACGACCGGCTTCCAACACCCGCGCCAGTTCAGGCTCGTTGACGCTGGGAATTTCTGATCGACTCGCCGCGATTACTTCACCTGAATTGGATACGATTTCGATCGCGGTAACTTCACCGGTGTTTTGCAATTCATCAAGGGTGGCTTGCCACTCAGCTTGCGGCTTGGCACGGATCGCGGTGGCGAGCAGCGTCGCTGTCTCATGCAATCGATGGTTCTGGGTTGAGACAATTTCGCGCTGTTGTTCCCGCACGCGTTCGACCACGTTCTCTGGCAAGCGGCCCATCCATTTCTCCACCGACCGATTGAGGAAAAGATACGAGAAGGCAGCCATTGCCGTGATGGGCAACAGACTTAGGCCGATGAAGTAGGCGAGCAGACGCGTCTGGATTCGTGAGCCGGCTTGCCGCGCGCGTCGCTCGCGCCGCAACCGCACCAGCGTCCGCAGCAGAATGAATGTGAAGACAAAAAATGCAGCAAAATTGAGAGTAGAAATCGCGTACAGCAGCAGAGTGTCCGATCCGGTTTCCGCGGGAACGAACGCCCACAAGTTGAACAGTCCCTGGGCCGCAATCAAACCCAGCAGGACGACGACTATCGCTCCGAGCACCCACGCGCGCGCGCGTCGCTGCCGGGACGGGTTCAGCGATGCTTTCTGATGTTCCGTGGATTCTGCCACCGGGAATCTTCTCCGCTTGGACGGGGAAAAACTGGGGCAAAGTTTAGCACAGGCGGCGACGCGGCCCACTCAGGCTGCCAGATGAGCGAAATGCTAGAATGGCCGCTCGCAAATGGGTGCACACAACTTTTTTACCGGCCAGGATGGCCATCTGCGCAGCGGATGGCGCGCAACTTTCTTCTGCGTCGCGTTTCTCGTCTGCGCCCGATTGTTCGAAGCGGCCGCGTCTGTTCTTTTGCATTTCGCGGGGGGATTGCCCGGCGGTTTCTGGGGTGATGTTCTGCCGTTTCTGATCGGCGCTGTTGTGCTCCTCAGTTCTGCGACCCTGGTGGGCTGGGGTTGCGGCGCAATTTTTGAAGAACTCCCGTTCAGGGCAGTCGGCTGGTGGCCGCATCGCGGTTGGCTGAAGAACGTGGCGATTGGTTCGCTAGTCGGAGCGGCTTCGTTACTCCTGGCCGCAGGATTCA
>DATNEI010000138.1:0-9580 GCA_035606795.1 Pyrinomonadaceae bacterium | reverse complement strand
TGAAGATTCCGAGCACCAGCGATGCGACAGCCAAACCTTGTTTCTGCGAAGGCTGGGTGCGCACCGGCGGCGGAGGTGGAGGCTGCCACGCGGGTGTTACGGGCTGGGGCGGATTATAGCTACCGGGCAAATCGAAAGGCTTCGGGGCGCCCGCGGGATCTGTGTCCATCGCCGGGGGAATCCAGACAGTTGGCGGTGGTTCACTCGGCAGTTGCGCGCTTTGCGTTTCCACGAGAGTAGTCCCGTCCTGGGTGCAGAACTGCAGCCATTCGTCATCAAACGTCCGATTGCAACTTGGGCAGCGTTTCATATTGGGGTTGTCAGTTGTCAGTGGTTGGTGGTCAGTTAACGAAGAACCTTCCTGGCAGTGGCGCACAGAACAACTGACCACTGACTACGGACCACTGACAGCGCTCAGACAATTTCGAGGCGACTGAAGAAGTAAGCAATTTCGATCGCTGCATTCTCGTCGGAATCCGAACCGTGCGTGGCATTTTCGCCGACGGATGATCCAAATTCTTTGCGAATCGTTCCCGCGTCAGCTTTCGCCGGATCGGTGGCGCCCATTAAATCGCGCCAGGCTTTTACCGCGCCTTCTTTTTCGAGGACCATGACAACGCATGGACCGCTCGACATGAATTCCGTCAAACCTTCGTAGAAAGGTTTGCCGCGATGAACTTCATAGAAGCCTTCCGCCTGCTTGCGCGTCTGATGAATCAGCTTCACCGCGCGCAGACGAAAACCTCCCGCGATGATCCGGTCGATTATTTTTCCGGTGTGACCTGCCGCCACAGCGTCAGGCTTGATGATTGCGAATGTTTGATTGTTCACGATGATGTTGTGACGTTTCCTCTTTTCTACGCGACATTATGCGACGATCATGGACATATTCGATCGTCCAATATGAAAGCCTCAATACAATGAACCCGGCTATTGAAATCCACGCTACGAGCTCGTAAAAGCCTCTCGTTTCTATCCAAAACTGTTTTGCGACGGGATCGTTAATGACTCTTTCAAACTGGTTGTCGTTATGCCATTGGAAGATCCAAACGACTGCGGTGACCAGCAATGCGCAGTCTGACAGTGTTCTGAGAAACCGCCAGGAGACTTTATCAGTAGCAGCGCTCATCGACTCAATCGCGCTGATTCAATCAAAACCCAACCGATACGCCCAACGCTTCCATCATCGCCGCGCCGATGTCCGCAGGCGACTTCACGACGTGAATGCCGGCTTCTTCGAGTGCCTTCATCTTTTCCGCAGCGGTTCCCTTTCCGCCCGCGATGATAGCGCCGGCGTGGCCCATGCGACGTCCCGGCGGAGCGGTTTGTCCGGCGATGAAGGCGACGACCGGTTTTGTGACGTGCTCTTGCGCAAACGCGGCTGCTTCTTCTTCAGCGGTGCCGCCGATTTCGCCGATCATCACGATGCCGTCCGTCTCTTCGTCTTCCTGAAAAAGTTTCAGAGCGTCAACGTGAGTCGTGCCCACGATCGGATCGCCGCCAATGCCAATCGCGGTTGATTGGCCGAGGCCCAGTGATGTCAGTTGCCCGACTGCCTCATATGTCAGCGTTCCTGAGCGCGAGACAACGCCGACGCGCCCTTCGCGATGGATGTGTCCGGGCATGATTCCGATCTTACATTTGCCGGGGCTGATAATTCCCGGGCAATTGGGGCCGATTAGCCGCGTCTGTTTGTCGCGCAGATACTCCTTAACCTTCACCATGTCGAGGGTGGGAATTCCTTCGGTGATACAGACCACGACCGGAATACCGGCGTCGGCAGCTTCCATGATCGCGTCGGCGGCAAACGCCGGCGGCACGTAAATGACTGACGCGTTGGCGCCTGCTTCTTTCACTGCATCAGCGACGGTGTTGAAGACGGGAATGCCTTCGTGCGTTGTGCCGCCCTTGCCCGGCGTGACGCCGCCGACGACATTCGTTCCATACTCAACCATCTGCTTCGTATGGAACGTGCCTTCCTTGCCGGTAATTCCTTGCACCACAAGGCGCGTAGATTTGTTAACCAGAACGCTCATTTGTCAGAACCGCCTGCGATAGCCGGCGGGCAAATTCGATATCAGAGGTCAGATGTCAGATTGAGAAAAGCGCGCAAAGTATAGCAACTGAAAATGGGTTGAGCCAAAAGCGGGTTAGAAAACTTTTGTGGAAATTCAACTCGAAAGGAAAGAGCCTCGGAAAATCCGAGGCTCTCTTCCGAATGCCGCGTCTGCAGTGCTACGGCAACGCTTCAATGTTAACAAAGAAGCGGTAGGTACCACCCTGCATGACGCCCAGCCTGAACTGCACATTAACAGAGCAGGTTTGGCCGGGAGGGCAAATGCCGGCGACGAGCGGTGACAGACCGTTCGGCTCCGGCAAAAATACGTTGTAGACGTGGTTAAGGCCGCCTCCCAGGGCGTTGAGGGGCGGAAGCTCGAGCGTTGAGCCTTCGACGTTCGACGTACCCGTGCTGGTAGTGACGACCGAGTCAGAAGAGTCGAGCAAACGCAGATCAGCGGTTCCCGCTGCAGCCTCCGGACTGTTGAGCGTCGTTATGTCCACGATACGGAAGCGCAAGCGAGTAACGTTCGCGCCGGTGTTGTTAGTAAAGGTGCGACGAATGATGAGCGTCCCCAGGAGCTGGTTCGCTCCGACGTCGATCAGGTTCCGCACACGATTGGGCGAAGAAGTGTTGGAAGCACCGGGATCAAGCAAGGCTGCCAGGAACTGAGCGTTGCGTTGAATAGCCGATGCCGCGTTCTCCGGTCCTGGCGCGCCCAGTTGGGCCGGGGTTGCGCCAACCTGAGCGGTTGACGAAACCAATCTGAAATCAAAAATGTTGTCGTTGGTGTCCTTCGGAAAGCCACCAGAACCCGACGTCATCGTGCGCAGATAGCTGTAATCCGCATCAGCCACGGGGATGGGCGAGAGTCCAGTGCCCTCGCGATCCACGGCCGGTGCGCCCGTGAAACCTACGGCATCGAGCTTGTTGCCGGCGGCAAAGTTGGCGCGATTCGAAGTCGCGTAAAGCGCGAGACCCGCGTTGTCCGCTATGTCTGTCTGCGCCACGGCTGGCGTGTAATAGAGATCCGCCGTCGCCCGCGCGTTAAGACTGTATCCCTGAGTCGCAAGTAGATAATGTCCACGGGCCGGAATCACTGTGCCCACTGGAATAGTTGCAACTGTCAGGCGCGTGGTTCCGTCCGATTGCGAAGCGTCGAGGGCCCAACCCGAGGATCCGTCCGACGTCGCTATGGTGATCGGCGAGTTGGTGTTGTTGTATAGCTCAACAAACTCGTCGGCTGCACCACCACTGCCACGGAGCCGGAATTCACTGATTAGGACATTGCCCGGAGAAATGGCCCCGGCAACTGGGGGAGCGTTAGTAGTGTAGTTCTCTCCCGTGCGACTTGCCGGAATGTCCGGATAGTTCCGGAGAGACGGAGTAAAGGATGTGGCCGCAGTGGCGACTGGCGTAACCGTGTAGTTACCACCGACCGTTAAGCCAGTGAATGAGTAATTACCGCTACCATCAGTTACGGTCGTTGCTGGCGCTGGCGCAGAGCCAGTCAACTGCATTGTCACGCCGCTGTTGTTCGGTCCGGTAATCTGGCCTGAGATGGTCACGGCTGGGTCAAGCGCGATCTCCCAAATGCCTCGCCCGTGCGTCGCCGCACGCAACAGCCGGTTCGCATTTTGGATGGCGAACTCGAAGATGGCGATCTTCGGCATTCCGGTGTTGTAAGGTACCCAATTCAACCCCCCGTCGGTCGATCGATAGACGCCCACGTCCGTGCCGGCAAAGACGATATTGGAGTTACTCGGATCGATCGTCAGCGCATTAACGGGAACATCGGGGATACCATTCGCGACCGCCGTCCACGTTGGAGTGGCGTTACTAAAGTTTGTCGTCTTCCAAATGTGGTTGACGAGCGGAATACCGGAGAGACCAAACTGGCCGCCGTAGCCTACAAACACCGTCTCTTTGTTATTCGGATCGAAAATAACTTTGCCCACGGTGCGCGTGCCGGACATGCCGGTAGGCGTCTTCTCGACCAGCGGCGTCAGGCCGGTGGCGATGCCGAAGACCCGACCGGTGGTGCCGCCGACCACTCGATAGTTGTCGTCCTGCGGTGAGACGGCGAGCGAAGTAATCGCCACCCCGCTGACGATTGGCTGTTGACTCGCGAGCACGAACGTGGCCCCCTGGTTGATTGAACGGTAAAGCGCGTCCGCGCCCCAATAGACTGGTTGGCCTGTCGCCCCAACGACCCCAATCGGACCTAATTCAAACGGAGCGTAAAACAGCACGGCAGTCGTCGTCGTGCAGTTGAAGCCATTTGGAATTGACCCCGCAAAGCCGCAGCCGAACAGAGTCCAATTTCCTTTGCGCGCGGCTGCGCGAGTAGTGACGCGCCCTAACCCTTGCGCATTGGTCTGGTTGAAGTAGGTGTGGTACATGACCACGTTGTCGCTGTCCACTGCGGTTTGGTCTATGCGAGCATAACCGCCGTCACCGAAGTCTGCATTCTTCCAACCGTCATAAGGTAGCTGCGAAAACTGGTCCGGCTGCAAAAGCTCCGTACCGTTGTCCTGGGTGCCACCCAAAAGGAAGAATCGATCCGTCGGGTGCGACGAGATAGATTGGAACTGCGTCGCCACGTATGTGCGATTGTTAAGACTCATCCACGTGAGGCCGTTATCGTCCGAGCGGAAGATGCCGCCGTCGTTACCCGCATAGACGCGATTCGGATTTGACGGGGCGAACGCAACTACGTGGCTATCGGCGTGCAGCCCGGTGCTGGCTTCGGGGAAAGTTGTGCCACCGTCGGTCGAACGCCCGTTGCTGCGCGTGCAGCTACCTGGCACGTTGCCGCCTAGTAGGACGTTGTTGGCATTTGTCGGCGACACGGCGACGGCAATGTCATAGAAGCACTGCCCACCGCAGAAGCCACTGCCGCCCGCTAATCGCGCGCTCCACGTGGCGCCGCCGTCGGTGGATTTCCTCACCGCACCCTGGGTCGCCGCAGTGCAGCCCGCCGTCCCGCCCGTCTCGCCACTAGCGAGATACATCGTCGTTACGCCGCCCAGCGTCACCGAGGTGAGTTCACCACGGGTGTTATTTGCTTGTGCGACAGGCAGAGTCTGTGTGAACGTGCCCGTGGTCTGAGCATTCGTCGAGCGGAACACACCGCCGTCGCCGACTGCTATGATGGGCCGGGCCCAGCACACTATGGTGTTACCAGTGGGATCGTTCAAATCAAACACCATGTCGAGAATGTTGTGATTACCGGTGCATGGCGTGTCAAAACAGTTTACTGGGTTGACCGTAAGCTTGGTCGCAGTCACACCCGCGGCCGGGCCGGTCGCGCTGCCCAAGCGATAGATACCGCGGAGGCCGGTTGGCGGCACAGTACCTCCACCCGGCGATTGATTGACGTTGCCGACAATAGCGGAGGCCGTGGCCACAAAGATGATCGATGGATCGTTTGGCGTCACTAGAATTTTGCTGATTGCGCGGCCGGTAAAGATATTCGTCGACACGGGATTGTTGCCGCTGTCGTTGTAGTTGCGCAGCGGGTTGATGGGGCCAGTCAAATCTGCCGTCGTTGAGGCGTTGTCTATACGATAGACGCCGACGCCGGCGTAGCAGCCCGAACCGCACTGTCCATTTTCTCCGGTGCCGACGTAAACGATTTCAGGATTTGAAGGCGCAATGGCGATCGCGCCGATTACTTGCGAATCAGCCGTGTCAAATAGTTGCGTCCAGGTCTGCCCGCCATTCAATGATCTATACAACCCACCTTGTGCAGCACCAACGTAGACAATGTCCGGATTCGTTGGATGAACCGCGATTGCGATTGTCCGTCCACTGGTGGGCACTTCGACTGTATTCGTCTGGCCGTTTGCCAACGGGAAGGGACCGATGTTGATCCAACCGGTACTACTTAGGACATGCGGTGAGACCAGGCCTTTCCTCACGTCTTCCTGCATCTTCTCTTCCTGTGCTTTCATCTCCATGACCGCGTTCTCACGAATACTTGGGTCATAAGGCTTGCCTGGCTCCATGCCCAGTTTGATGTTCACCCACTCGTCACGGCGGCGCATATACTCAGCCTGATTGACTATGCCTTGTGAAAACTGAGGACGGTCGGGGTCGTTCTCGTTGGCTTCGTCGGGATCTTCGCCTAGATCCGGAGTGGGCGTAGGCGTGGGGGCCGGCGCACCTATCACCTTCGGCTTTTTAGTTTGACTCGACACCGGCGCTCCTTTTGCCTTTGGCGCAGGATCCTGAGCAGTGACTGCGCGGCCGAAACTAACGGCGAGCACACAAGCGGTCGTAAAGAGGGCCAATAGTAGTGCCCAACTCATTGATTTCTTCATGTCGAGTCTCCTCATAGGTAAGCCTTGGGTTTGGTAGCTGGATGGTTATCGGAACAACGCAGTTGCTAACCTGCTCGGTAGTGACGGAATGAACCACCGCGTGCTGATTGGCCGGGGGAATAGCACAAGTCGCAGGCCGGATGCTTTACACTTTTAGTCTCAGAGAACTGATTTTCTGTCGTTCTCAAAAAATGCTTCGCGCTAATAAACGCAGCTAACAGTTGATGAGCGGACGGATAATATCTACAAAGCGTCTTTGGCGCAAGAGGCTTGCGCATGGTGCGTATGAAAGTGGCGCCGCAAGACTTTAGCTACGAAAGCTCAAATCGCTCGCCGTACTGGGGCACTTCAATGTCCCAGCCAAATCGTTCTCGAATGTGACTTGCCATTGCTTCCGCCGATCCAGTTTCGCCGTGAGTGACGAAAACTCTTTTCGGTGGCGCGGGCAGGTCTTGCAACCAGCGGACAACTTCTTTCCAATCGGCGTGTGCCGAAAAGCCGCCAATCTTTGCCGTCTTGCAACGCACCGGTACCCATTGGCCCAAAACTTTCACCTGCTTCTCGCCGTCGGCGACGCGGCGCCCAAGCGTGCCGGCCGCTTGATAGCCGACAAACACCACCGTCGCATTTTCATCCGGCAACAATCGCAGCGCATGATGCAGAACGCGCCCACCGTTCATCATCCCTGACGCGCTGATGATGATGCGCGCGCCCTCCATTCCGTTGATGCGTTTCGATTCATCGCGCGTGCTGCATGCCAGCATCGAATGCGTTTGCATCGGAGTCGCCGTGCGCTTCAAAGCTGAGGCATACTCTTCATCCTGTTCGTCTTTATCGGCGGCATACGCGCGCGTCGCGGCCGCGGCCATCGGCGAATCGAGGCATACCGGCAACACGGGAACGCGTTTTTCGTCTTCCAGCTCGCGAATCAGATAGACGATTTCCTGCGCGCGGCCTACCGCAAAAGCCGGAATCAGGACTGCGCCGCCATGCTGAGCAGCGTCATTGATTATTCGCTCGAGCGCGACTTTCGGCTCTTCCGGATCGTGCTCGCGGTCGCCATAGGTGGATTCAATCAGCAAATAATCACAAGCAGGAGGCGTCGCGGGATCGCGAATAATCGGCTGATTGTATTTTCCCAGGTCGCCGGAAAACAGGATGCGTCGCGTTTCCCCGCCCGTGCTTAGGTTCACCAGAACGTGACTGGAACCAAGGATGTGACCCGCGATCCGGAACTCAGCGGTGATATCCGGTGAGATTGAAACTCTGGTGCCGTTGTTCGGCACGACTTGGATCAACTTCAGGGCTTCGCGCGCGTCCTGTTCGGTGTAGAGCGGCAACGCCGGCGTGTGTTTGGTGATCTTGTGACGATTGCGATAATCGGCTTCTTCTTCCTGGAGCCGGGCTGAATCGGGTAAAAGTATTTTCAAGAGGTCCGCGGTTCCGTGCGAACAGTAAACCGGCCCGCGAAATCCGTGACGCACCAAACGCGGCAGGTATCCCGTGTGATCGATGTGCGCGTGCGTCAACAGAACGGCATGCAACGATGACGCATTGAACGGCGGATCCTGCCAGTTGCGATCGCGTAATTCGCGTCCACCTTGAAACAAGCCGCAGTCGATCAGCACACTCGTGCGATCCGTTTCGATCAGATATCTCGATCCGGTAACGGTCCCCGCCGCGCCCCAAAACGAAAGTGATGTCATCCGCGCGATGTTAGCCGATCAAGTGTCAGAACCGCGAGCGGTAGCGACCGGATCAGGATAGCCTGGAGCGTAACACGCCCAATCTCATTCACACCGCGCTTCAGCGCGGTGGTCGCCACATCGATGGAAATGGAAACCGTTTGAAACGGTTTCCTCTTCGAACGAACGTCGTAGGTCGCCGGGCTAAAGCCGCGGCCTGACTAAGAAGGCACATAAAACTACTTTTCAGTTTACCCTTGCTCGCTTATGATGACGTGCCAACTTTTCAGGAGTAATCAATGAACCGTCCACGACTCATTTCGCTGCTCGCACTCTTCGTTGGAATTATTTTCTCAATCGTTGCCGCTGAAAAAAGCGCCGCGATCTCTACTCATAAGCCGTCTGTTCGCACAGGCATATCAGTCACACAATTCGACGACCCATACTCAGACTTTCGCAACGTGCGGCATTCGAATGCGGGACTCTTGAATGAGCGAGACGAGATCAAACTTGGCGCACAACTGCATCGCGAGGTCACGAAGAAATACAACCTGACCGACGTCGGCCTGGAGCGCATTGAGCGTTTGGGCCAGCGTTGCGCGCGCGCAAGTGTGCGGCCAAATATTTTGTACAAGTTTCATGTGGTGCAGATGAAAGAGATTAACGGTTTTTCCTTGCCGGGCGGGCATGTTTACATCACGACTGCGCTGCTCAAGATGGCCAATGACAACGAACTCGCCTCGGTGCTTTGTCACGAAGTGGGTCACATCGCCGCTCGTCACAGTTTGAAAACCCTAAAGAAGCGCCAGCAGTACAACGACATCGCGAAATCAATCGGCGAGCTAACCGGCGTCGCCGGCGACATCGGCCGCGACGTGGGCGTGACGCTGGGCCAGATTGTCGGCGAAGGATTGTTGACTTTCCACTCTCAGGACGAAGAACGCGAAGCAGATTTTCTGGGCGTGCGCGACATGGCGAAAGCGGGTTTCGATCCGCAGGGCATGATCACGATGTTTCAGAAGTTACAGAAGATCGAGAATCAAAATCCCGATCTGCTCGGCAGTCTGTTTTCAGATCATCCCGACGCCCAGGAGCGAATCGATAACACGCGATATGAAATTACGCGGATGAAAGGTCAGAACCGCCTGCGGTAGCGGGCGGTTGAAGTTAGACCAGAGTTTCAATCCAAGATCAACCGCCCGCTACCGCAGGCGGTTCTGACCCTTGGCTCCAAAAAAAACAATCACTGCCGGAATTAATAACCCGAGATTCCGCAGCGCTGTCTTAACTCCCAACTGACTGCCGATGATGTTGCCGAAGCAGCCACACTCAAGTGCTTCACCATGCATTCCATAAACGTAGTAAAGCGCGAACGCGCTGAATCCAATCAACAACAATCCGCCAGTCGCTGCACCCAGACGCACCGTGCGGGGCACGAGCAGCAAGATCGCCGCGATGACCTCAATTGAGATTACCGCGATCGTCGCAGGCCACTGCCAACGTTCGTAATT
>DATNEI010000101.1:0-23597 GCA_035606795.1 Pyrinomonadaceae bacterium | reverse complement strand
AGCGAAGTCGCCTCCGCGTCGAGGTAAACATCGCGGCCGTAGTCGTTGACGCGATTGGTTTGCCAGTGTGCTTCGAACTCGCTCTGCTGCGCCGAGTTCTCGATCAGCTTCGCGACTTCACCGGCGCGGCCGTCCTTGCGCTCCTGCAAAGCGAGCGCGAGCAAGGCCCGACCGTACGCACCGAGGTTCTGACGTTTGCCATAGAGTTCCTCGAGATAGCGCGTGTCGCCTTCGCCGCTCTCGGTGTAGGCGTAAATCAGATACGCGCGCGTCTCGTCGTCAATCGGATTGCCGTTGTCGTTTTTTCCGGCCGCGAGCAGCGACGCGAGTTTTTGATGACCTTGATCGCGCCGCCAGGTGTCGATTTGGTAACCGGCGCGACTCGCCATCGTGAGGCCATCGACGACGTAAGCCGTCATGAATGGATCAGACTTGTCGTCTTTCCACCAACCCCAACCACCATCGCCGTGTTGATAGGCATACAACCGATCGAGACCGCGCTGGACTTTCGTGTCGAGATCATTCGTCGCGCGAATCTTTGCCGTCGGCACGTCTTTCAAAGCCTGCGCGACTACGATGTTCGGCAGGAAGCTGGACATGGTTTGTTCGGTGCAGCCGTAGGGATAACTGGTCAGGTAATCGAGCGCGCCGAAGAGAGCGCCGGCGATCGATGGTGAGGCTTCTATCCGCAGCGTGCGCGCTTGCGAATCCGTCGTGCCGGGCAAATTGAGATTAAAATTCTGATCCGCATCGTCCTGCATCAACGTGGTCGTATTGCCCAGCGTCTGCTTCAATCCGTGCGGCACTATGTCCATCGTCATCTCAACCGCGTCGGATTCTTTGTCCGTCAGAGCCTTCGCCAGCAAAGTCAGTTTGCCAACCTGGCTTGCCTGCACGCGCCAATCGACGCGATGCTCGCCGTTCTGGCCAATCGTCACCGTCTGCGAAGGTGAATCGAGCAACTGCGCCCCGTTGATGTCCAGCGAAATCTTTGTCGACTTCTCAGACTTCAGGAAGTTGTGCACGACGCCCGAGATCGTGACGGTGTCGCCTTCAGTCAGGAAGCGCGGCATCTCCAGCCGCATGATCACGTCTTTGCGCGCGATCGTCTTCTGCACTGCCGATCCAACTTTCGTGTCGGCGGTAACGGCACGCGCGGTAGCACGCCAGGTGGTTAGGTTGTCAGGAAGTTTGAATTCGACAGTTGCTTTGCCGTCGCCTCCGGTGACCGCGTCAGGTTGCCAAAACGCCGTGTCCTTGAATTCTTTGCGAACTGTGGGCTCGGCGTAATCGGTACTCTCGTTCTTAAAGTCCGCGAGCTGATAGCCGGACTTCTTCTTCGCCAAATCCGCCGGGTTCTGACCAGCGTAACCCGTGAATGTGTAATGAATCGCCAGGCTCGTCTGCACTTCGTTGTAACGGCGTCCGTAGAAATCACGTTTGATGTTGCCGGCAGTCTCAGGCGAGATGCTGTAGATCGCTTCGTCCACAATACCGAGGCTGACTTCTGCGTTGGCGGCCGGCGAACCATCTTCGTTGCGGGCCATGATCGTGTATGACGCAACGTCGCGCGGCTTGAACTCTTTCTTGTTCGGGATGATGTCGAGCGTCAGCATCTTGTCGCGCGCCGGCACCGCGATGATCTGGCTTTGCTCGAACATGTCATTGTCCTGAACAAAGGCCACGTCGAGATAGACATTAGGTTCAAACCGCTGCTCGATGGGAACATCGATCACAATCGATCGTCCGGGCGCATCGATTTCCCGCACAGTCAGAACCTCAGATAACTCAGTTGTGACCAGCAGGTGCGCTTTGTCTTTTGGCAACATGGCCAGCACGTGCGCGGTCTCGCCGGGCTTATAAGACTTCTTATCAGGAATCAGCTTGATGGCGTCTGCGTCATAATCGCGATATTCGAAATCGGACCACTCGCCCTTTTTATCCGGCGCCCAGAACGAGCCGCCGCGATTAGTGATCTCCTTGCCGTTCTCGTAAATGATCGCTTTGACGTAGATGCTGCCGGGCGAGGGAACTGTGAAATCGTAACTCGCAACGCCCTGGCTGTCCGTGTTCACATCGGTCGAGCCAACCTCGCGTTCGTGCAGGATGTAGTCTGTCTCAGTGTATTTGTAGCCGTTCTCCTCTTTCGGAGTTTCCTTTTTCTCCCATTTCTGCTCGATGAATTTGAGCGTCACTTTTTCCGAAACAGGCTGTCCCGAATAGGTGGCCGTCTTCACGCGAATCTTCGCCTGGTCGCCCTGGTAATAGAGATAGCGCTCGGGATAAGCATCCGCGACGCTTTGACCGCGCGTACCGATGAATGAAGCGGCGCCTGACATTTCCCGGCGCGACGCGTCCGTGACCTGCGCTTCCAGCCGGTATGAATAGTCCCATTCCTCTTTATCGCCCGGCGGTGGCACTTCGAAATCAACCACAAGTTCGCCGCGCGAATTCAGCTCGCCTTCGCCTTCGGTGACCAGATCCGTTCCGTAGTAGCCGGAGTCTTCGTCGTCGCCGCCTTCATTCTCCGGTCCGGCAGCGTCATCGAATTCGTCCGAGTCTTCGTTGTTCCACCACCAGTGGTAATAGCGCTGTTTGTAGATGTAGTACTGCACGTCGGCATTCGTGACCGGCGCCCCGAAAAAGTAATTGGCGTCGACGGTGAAGCGAACTTTCTCGCCGACGGCCGCGAACTGCTTCGGACCTTTGACCGTGACTTTGAACTCAGGCTTTTTATATTCCTGAACTTCGAAGTAGCCACTGGAAGTCGCCTCGCCGATTTTGGCGGTAATGTTGTAGCCCCCGAGCGGCGCTTCGTCGGAAAGATCGACATCGGCGCTGAATGTTCCGCGCGTTGAGAGCGGCAAGTCCTTTTCGAAGATCTTGCCGCTGTTGGGATCCTCGATCGTGAGGTGGACGCTCTTTTCGTCGAGCAACTTATAACCTTGGCGGCTCCACTGGCGCAGGATGCCCTTGAAAAAGACTTTCTGCGCGGGACGATAAATTGGGCGGTCGGTGTAAATGTAGCTGGTCAGATCTTCGCTTGAGAGCAGATCGTCCTCGCCGCCTTCGCCGCTGAAATAAAAAGAATCGATGTCGGAAATGACAAAGTTATCGCGGTCCCGCGCCATCACGAGGTAAGCATTTTTCTGCTTGTCTTCCGGATCGACGTCCTCCGCCGGTTTGGCCTCGTCAGTCTTGGCGGGTGGCTTGATTTCGGTTTTGAAGACACCGCTCTTGTCCGTCTTGCCCGTGGCCAGAGTGTTCTTCGCGCCGGTGATCTCGACCTCGGCGCCCTCGCGTGGAGTGCCGGTTTTGCGATCGACTACGTAGACAAGAATCTGGCCGTCACCCGTTGATTTCTGCACCATCGTCAGGCTGGTCACAATGGCCAGTGAATAGGCGCGCAGATCGCCATTGACGCCTTCGATCAAGTAAACCCCCGGATCCATTTTGCCGATCGGGATCGTGCGGCTGTCGTATTCGTTCTCCAGCGCCGGCAGTTTCTCGCGCCAGTCCTTCACTTTCTGATCGGGATTCAGCAGCGGCACCCGCGCGTAATCGGCGACGTTCAGCGGCGTTTGTGTGGACTCTTTCTCTTTGCGAAACTTTTCATTAAAAGTGGCGCGATGTCCGAGCAACAAATGATCGCGCACATAATTCTTGACTGCGGAGAAAATCGAAAGCTTGAAACGGTGCGTGCGCTCAAGCAGAGACAGCCGCGCTCCGTAACCCTTCGACAGTCCGGCCTTCTCTTCCTCGCCCATCTGGTGCGGATCGTCGAGCTGTTTGAAAAACTTGTTCGGATCTTTCACGCGGTAGACGCGAAAATCGAGGTAGTCGACGTTCTGATAACTCGCCCATACCCGCGCCGACTCGTTCGGCGAATACGTCTTGTTCGTCGTCAGGGAAAAGTACGGCTTCGTGCTCGCGACCGTCGCCGTTTCGGGCTGTGCGGCCGCGGGCTCTGCCGGCTTCGCGCTTTTCGCGCGAATGACATTGAACCCCAGCACTGAAGCGACCAGCGCTAAGTAGATTATACCGGTCGCAACGTAGCGACGGGTGTTAAGGTTAGACACGTTTGTGATCCTCCAGAGAGGAAAAAGTTGATTCACCACAAAGACACGAAGACACAAAGGACGTTAAGGCAAGGCAATTGCGCAGACGGCTTAGTGTCTTTGTGTCTTGGTGGTTAATGTTCATGGTTGGTCGTCTGTTCATTGCAAAATCTTTAATCGATAGAACCCCACAAAATTCTTATTACTCTCAATCGGGCGCCAGCGCGGATCGGGATGTTGATCCAGCACCGACAACTCGACCTTCTTGACGGTGCCGTCGTCGGTGGCCGACGAACCTGTGTGGTAGACCACCCAGTCGCGCTGACCGTTCGGATTAACGCGCGGCGTCCCAAGAAAAACCATCACGTGGTACGGAAACTTCTGCACCCAGGGTTGGTAATAAAACATGAGGTCGCCGGGCTCGGCTTCGCGCCGATCGCGACTAACAAAGACGACGTTAAAATTTTTCAGGGTGCGGCCATCCGCGAATTCCGAAAACTTTGTGCTCCGCGAATCGCCGTCGTGATAAGCGCCCGAATCAGTGCGAAAGATCTTCTCGCCTAACTGGTTGTTGTCGAGGTCGAAGCCGCCTACATCGCGCGCCACCGGCTCATAAGCCGGTCCCATGCGCTGGAACCAGGCGCGGTCGTGATGGCGCAACGCTTCGCGCATCGCGAAACGGACCAAGCCGGCACAATCGCGCTGCTCTCTTTTCCACTGTTCGCTGAGTTGATAGAACTGGGTTTCCGCAATCGCAGTGAACCAGCGGCGGAAGTTCTCGCGATCTTCAAAAGTGCGCAACTCGGCGAAATCCGGAATGCCGTCGTTGTCCGAATCAGGGCTTGCTGCGGAGGTGTTTGACTCTAAGAGTGGCGCAGACGAAGGCACCCTTCCTGACGGTCGGGTTTCTGAAACCGGCTTCGATCGACTGAAGATCCAGATGAAACTTGCGAGCACGACGACGATCACACTCGCCGTCAGCATCGACCGTGTCGGAAGGTTGCGCAATTGAAAGGGGACCAACATTGCCGCTTACTATGACGCGGGTGTTGAGTGCGTTTGCACGCGGATGCTATCACGGATTGCGCAGGTCAACCACCACGCATTTCCGTTTTGGTACGCCGCGCGAAGATGTGGATAGCCTCAGTTCTCGGCAGCATGATAAGCTGCGCGACATCCCTCTGGTTTAGAGGCGGGCTAACGCCCGCCAATTGTCGGGCAGTAGCCCGACTCTAAAACGAATCTTCAAATTAATGCCGAAAGTCGATACCAGCCCCGCAGCCATCCTTGAGGCCGTAAGGAAGATCGACATTGTCTCTGAACTCCTCGACGAGAAAAACAAAAACAACCTGAAGATGATCGTCGAAGGAAAAGTCTCCGGCGGCAAGCAGATTGGTCCCTATGCGCAACTCGTGGCCTACGAACCGGGCGAAGCCATCATGCGCGAAGGCGAATGGGGCGGGAACACCTTTTATCTGTCAGTGACCGGCGATTTGGATGTTTACGTAAAGGACGAATCGGGCGAAGAGAAGAAAGTCGCGCGCCTGGCGCCCGGTGCGTGTCTCGGCGAGCGTTCGGTGCTGGCCGGGATTCCGCGCAATGCCACGATTAAGGCTCCTGACGGCGCTTCGGTGTTGGCATTGGTTCGTCCGGCCTTGCGCCTGCTGCGTTCGCTGAAAAAGTTTGCCGAGAAAGTTGACGACAGCTATCGCAATCATGGGCTGGCCAACGCGATTGCCACATTGCAGGAGCAAACCGGGGGCACACTGCAACCGCTTGATCTCGTCGCGCTGGGGAACATCAGCCAATTCATGGCTTACGGCAAGCACCACGTGCTGCTCCAGGAAGGCATGCCCATCGATCGCATCTTTCTGATTCGCAGCGGCTGGGTGCGTCGGGTTCGCGGGGTGCCCATCTACGAAGACATCACTGAAAGCAGCGGGCCGGGAACGATGGTGCCCGAAGATTTCTTAGGCGCTGGAAATTGTCTTGGACTTGAAGCGCTCCAGGGCCATGACAAGTGGGCGTATTCAGCGGCGCTGATGGCGCGCACCGAGCTGCTCGAGATTCCGCTCGCGAGTTTGCAGGCTGAACCTGAACTCTGCCAGCGGCTGTCGAAGGCGTTCGCGGGATTTTCCCGCGCGGACGATGACACGTCTCTGTCGAAACAGCCGAACGAATCGCAACGCGCGGCCGCTGAAAAAGAAATATCGACGGGAGTTGTCGATGGCGTCAACCTGCTGGTCATGGATATGGACTTGTGCGTGCGTTGCGGGAATTGCTCCCTCGCGTGTCACAAAGTGCACGGGCAATCGCGTCTGCTGCGCCGCGGCATTCACATCGAGCGTCCGGTGAAGCTCGAGTCCTCTTCGATCCAACATGTGCTCGTGCCTTCCGTCTGCATGCACTGCAAAGATCCGGAGTGCCTCACTGGCTGTCCCACCGGCGCAATTTTCCGCGATGCGAAAGGCGACGTCGATATCGATCCGACAACCTGTATCGGTTGTTTTGACTGCGCTACGCAATGTCCTTACAACGCGATTTCAATGGTGCCTCGGAATGGCGAGCCCGTGGTAGCGGACGGGTGGTGGATTCGTTTGCGGAAGAGATTTGGATCAAGCGCGCCGCCCGTTGCGACTGTCGCTGCTCAAGTGGTTGAAGTGAAAGCTGAGGGCGAAGCGAAGAGCGATCTAAAACCAGCCGCGAAACCAGAAGCCAAAGCCGAGAAGCCCGAGGACGACATGGTTGCGATTAAGTGCAACCTTTGCGAGCACACGGGGCTGAATCCCGAAGGAACCACGCGGCCGGCGTATTCCTGCGAAGAGAATTGCCCCACCGGGGCTTTGGTGCGTGTGAACCCCCAGGAATATTTCGATGAAGCCGGCAAGACGCTCGGCCTCGTCTTTCGAGATCAGACTCACGCGATCGGAAGAAACATTCACAAGAGCGATCCGATCGCCAGAGCCTGGCACCTCCTGGGCGCGCTGGCGGTGATTGCGATCTCCGCCTGGATCGTGTGGGCGGCGCGTCGTTACGGATTCAACCAGTCGCTACGTGGGTCGTGGCTGACGATGCGTTGGGTCACGGGGCTGGTCGGACTCGGGGGCATCGCCGTGGTCATGACGTATCCGCTGCGCAAGACAATCTATCGCCGTCGAGCCGGAGCGTTGCGCTACTGGCTGTTGGCGCATCTTTATTTTGGCGTACTCGCCGGAGTTGTCTTGCTGATCCACGGCGCCAGCCATGGCGGTGGCTTGCTCACGTCCACGCTGATGTTTTCCTTCGACGCGGTGATTCTAACCGGGCTGTTTGGTTTGGCCGCATACGTCATCGCACCACGAATTCTTACCAGCATCGAAGGCGATCCGCTGCTGATCGAAGATCTCGAAGGACGTCGGGCTGAGCTGCGTGGAGAATTGAAAGAGCTGGGCGAGAAGGCTGATGGCAGTGTGCGCGACCTGCTCGACAAAAAGATGCGGCGCCACTTCTTTTCGCTCGGTTATCTCTTGCGGCAATACACCCGTCGTGAGGCGCTGACGGCGGCGCTGGCGAAGGCTCGCCTGCATTTTCGCAACGAAATCGGTGCCATCGAGGAAAAAGAAAAGCGAGCGCTGGCGCTACGTGCGCTGGAACGAATGGCAACACTGCGGCGGGTGGATGCGCTGATCTATTTGCATCGAACGCTGAAGATTTGGGTGGCGCCGCACGTCATCACGACCACTGTGATGCTGGTGCTGATGATTGCGCATATTGTGCAGGTGGTATTTTTTCTTCCGCGGTGAGGCAAGTGAGCAGTGAGCAGTGAGAGTAAGCAGTGAGCAGTGAGAGTAAGCAGTAAGCAGTAAGCAGTGAGCAGTGGGCAGTGAGCAGTGGGCAGTGAGCAGTAAGCAGTAAGCAGTAAGCAGTAAGCAAACCAAAGACTTAATACGGACAAAGACTAAGACCAAAGACCAAAGACCAAAGAGCTATGACTGCTCACTGCCAACTGCTCACTGAACGAGTTGACTGCTCACTACTCACTGCCAACTGTTCACTGAACAAGATGACTGCTCGCTGCTCACTGCCAACTGCTCACTGAACGACATGGACGCAACCTTCGTCATCATTCGCGAGGACCTTCAGGTCGATCCGGTCACGATTGTCGCGGACGGAATCCTCATCGGCCGCCTGCCCGCGTGCGAGTTGCTGCTCAATCATCCGTCCGTGTCGCGGCTGCAGGCCGGCATTACGAACGTCGAAGGCAACTACTACATTCGAAATTTTCGCTCCACGAATCCCGTCACCCTCAATGGAGAAAAACTGGAGCAGTATCAGGGCTTGACCGACGGGGACGTGCTCGGCGTCGGGCCATTCGTGCTCAACATCGATCTAATTGAAAACGTTCTGCTGGTCAAAGTTTCGATTCAAATCGGCGCCACACCCGGTGAAGCAGTGGTGCGCAAGGAAGCCGCCGGCATCTGGGACATTCCCGCCACCGTGCGTTTGCCGAGCGCGCCTCTCGATTTGCAGAAAGCCGCGGTCCACAAAAAGCCCGCGCCGCGCAAGCCTCCGCCGGCAGCGGCCGGTTCGAAAGCGCTGGATGTTTTTTGGGACAAGCGAATTACTGCCGCGACGAAAACAATTAAGCCTTCACCGCTGTTTCCGGTTACCGGACGGCCGAGCGGCAAAGCTCAATCGGTATGGACACCCACCACGGATTTGAAAAGACGCTGGTCAATTCCTCCAGTTCTGTGGGTGGGAATTGCGTTCGCGGCAATGGCGATCGGCGGCGCGTTCTTTTATGCAAAGGCATTTGCGCCGGCGCCAATCTCAGACCCGCACACGCGGAATTCGATGCAAATTACTCCGCCGATCGCGAACCAGGCAAACGCCGGGTCCTGCACCTCGTGTCATGCGCTGCGCGCTAACATGGACGCGAAGTGTGCGTCCTGCCACACGACCGACGCGTTCCTCGCGACGGTGATCGCGCCGCATATGAATGCCGGGATCGGTTGTACCGATTGTCATGCCGAACATCGGGGCGAACAGTTCGATGCGATCGACGGCGCGCTGTTGTCATGCTTCGATTGTCACAGCGACGCAAATAAGAAGAGTTACAACGGCAAGACCGTCTCGACGCCGCATGGCGGCACCTTCGGTTATCCAGTGATTGATGGTCATTGGAAGTGGACCGGCTTGGACGCGGAAGAAATCGCGCAGCGCAAGGACACCTTGAAGCTCGAGCGGCTGTCTACCGATACCGAAGATCAGTGGCGCAGCAAACAGTTTCACGCCGTGCATCTTTATCGCGTGCGCGCGGTCGCCGGCTTGTCAGGAAACAACGAAGGCGAGTTGAGTTGCTCGAGTTGTCACGCGACTCGTGATCCAATCGATCTGGCGACGCCCCGCACCACCTGCGGCAAATGTCATAACGGTCAGGTTGATCCGCGCGCCGGTCGTCAGGTCATTGCTTCGGACAAACCTAACTGCACGTCCTGTCACGTGCAGCACATGAAAGACAAGCGGCACTGGAATCCGACGTTGATGGTACAGCAATAAGCAGAAGGCAGAAGGCAGAAAGCAGTAGGCAGTAAGCAGAAGGCAGTAAGCAGAAGGCAGAAAGCGGAAGGCAGAAAGCAGAAAGCAGAAGGCAGAAAGCGGAAGGCAGAAGGCAGAAAGCGGAAGGCAGAAAGCACGTGAGACGACTAACGACTAACGACTAACGACCAACCAAAGATTAAAGATCAAAGACCAAAGACCAAAGACCAAAGACCAAAGACCAAAGACCAAAGACCAAAGACCAAAGACCAAAGACCAAAGATCAAAGATCAAAGATCAAGGATATTAACTGCTCACTGCCTTCTGCCTTTTGCCTTCTGCTTTCTGCCCACTGCCCACTGTCCACTACTCACTATTTAGCCACATGACACTTGGCGCAACCCTTCGGATCGGAACCTGAAATCTTCTGCGCTAATTCGGGCTTGGCCTTAATCGCTGCGTCATGACATTCGAAGCAGTTGACGTGGTAAGCGTTCTCGTTGTCCATCTTCACCTGCTTGCCGTCTTTGGTAACGACGGGCAGCGGTTTGCTTTCATCTCCTGATTGCAGATGACACGAGCGGCAAGCTTTTACGGGCTTGGCCGCGGCGTCTTTCAAGACATCGGCAGTCAGCACCACGTCGCGCTCCGACGTCGTCAAAGGCGCCTTGAGATTTGCTTTCGGCTGATCGGTGTGATGACAGAAGACGCACGAAGTGACTGAAGCGCCATCGGGATTGTAATTCCTGGTGGCGTGGGTCTCGTGATCGAAAGCGACTTCGCCCCATTTGTCGTCGAGGCTGTCCTGATCGAGCTTAACTTTTTTCGTTTGCTCTTTGCTTTCTTTGGGAATGTCCTGCGTCAGTCGAGTCGAAGTTCGCGCGCCGTTTGCGAACACAAAAACAGCCGCAGCCGCTAGCGTGATGATGCTGCCGGTGAATAATCGCTTCATTGCTTGACCCTCCCGCACTCGCCAGAATTGAATCGCATGTTAGGTAGACGCGCGGGGTCATGTCAATTGCGAAGGGAATTTAACCACAGAGGACACAGAGGAAGACAACGAATAGACGGTAAAAACGTTTAGATGATAAAAATCATTTAGATGCCGGACTTGTCCGGCTGCTTCGAATAGCCGCACAAGTGCCGCCTCTAAACGATGCACACTAAACGGATCACAGTAAGGATGCACACTAAACGGATCACACTAAACGGATCACAGTAAACGGATGCACAGTTCTTTCTGGTTTGTTTTCCTCTGTGTCCTCTGTGGTTAATTCCCAATTCGAAAAGTGGTTCCCGTGTGACACCGCCGACACGCCTTGAAATCCAAATCGCCCCCAAAGGCGCGCCGCCCACTGTGACAGGTAGCGCAGCTGTTGTTGCCTGCGGGGAAATGTTCCTGCGGACGCGGCGAGCTTACTTGCCGGCGTTGTGCCAGACCGCGCGTGGCGGTGTGACAATCATTGCAGTCGAGACGCTGACGCGTGGTGTGATCGGCGTGGCGAAATGCGTAGTTGTATGCGACCGAAGTAGTCGGCGTGCGCGAATATGCTTTCGCGTCATGACAGACGCCGCACGACGCCAGGTCGCGACCATTCGCCTGCGCGCTGGGCGTGTGACAGGTGTAGCAACCGTTATGTGCCGAGATGCCTATTGGAATCGACAACGCTGCGCCGCGCCGGAGATTGCCGCTATGACAACTGGCACAACCGTTTTTGGGCCGGGCTGCTCCGGTTAGGTGCTGCGCATGATCGAATTTCATGTTGAAGCTCTCCTTGAATTGATCGGGGAAAGCTTTTCGCGGGGGATCGTTGCCGTTCACGTTCTCGTGGCAAATCGAGCACATCGGAATATTCGGCGTGGTGAACTGTGTCAGGTGACAACCGGTACACGCCTTGTGACCGGGGAAGTTCGGACGCGCCGAATTGTCAGTGCGCCTGTGACAGTCGTTGCAACCGATCGATGCGTGTTTCGAACTGGTGTGCAGGAATTTCGAGTAATCCTGCGCGGAAGCGAAGGCAAAAGTAAAAAGGAGAAAGGCAAAAAGAAAGTAGGTACAGAACCGCGAGCGGTAGCGAGCGGGATAAGGGCGCGGCTTATGCCAAGAAGAAGTAACGCGTGAGATCAATTCCAACATTGAGTCTTTATCCCGCTCACTACCGTTCGCGGTTCTGTAACTTATTGCACAGCCGCGTCATGACTCGCCGGCGGCTTTTTCTTTCCCACGTCAGGCGTGTGGCAGTAACTGCACTCGCCAGTCTTGTTGAACTGCTCTATCTCGGCTTCGATCGTCACGGCCTTGGAATAAGTAATCTTCTTGCTGTCCCGATGGCACGCAGCACAGGCGTTGAGCGGCACGTCGGGCGTCAAACCGCGAGTAGTGCTGACGCGCGTGATGTTGATGTGGCAAGTCGTACACTCGGCGATGTGTTCGCCTTTGCCGCCTTCGTGCGCGAACTTCGCCGAGATTCGTTTCCTTCCCAGCTCGGCAATGAATGTGGGCGCCGCTTTATGACAGCCCGCGCAGTCCGCAGCAGCTGGCTTCTGATTTTTCCAGTGACAGTTGAAGCATGAATCATGAGTGCGCGGCATCGACTTGAACGGATGCAGCAGCGCCGGATCAGCATTCGGCGCGGCCAGCGCGACGATCGCCAGTGACATGTCGGTCTGATGACAGATCGAGCAATTGTTGTAATCGGGTTTCTTGTCGTCGAGTGGCACAGACTTCAGTCTGTGATGAAGGGAAGTATTCACAGACTGAAGTCCGTGCCACATCGCGATCACGTTCTGATGTTTGTCATGGGGAAACTCAATCGTGAACTGGCGCTCGTCTTTTGCCTTCGCCTGTTGCGCAGAGTTGTTGGGCTTGCCGAAAGCGAAGCGGGCCTGCTCGCGCGGCGCGGCGCGCACATGACATACCGTGCAGATTGCCGGCCCGGTTCCAATCATCGCCTGGCGCGTGAAGAACTGCTGGCGATGACAACGAACGCACGCATCATGATCGGGAAAGTCGGCCACGTCGGGAAAATCTCGCTTCGCAGTCCAGCTAGTCGGAACCTTGTGACATTCGTTGCAGGTGAGATTCTTGTGCTTGTCGGATGAGTGCAGAAATGCGGAATACTTTGGCGGCGCTCCACGTGGCGCCGAGGTTTGCGTTTTTGGTCGTGTAGTAGTGCGAGGGCGGCGCCGAGTTTGTGCTGCGATTGAGCCGACTATCTCAGTTCCGCCAATGAAGAACAGAACAATCACGCACACCCAGAGCGCGCGACTCAGCGCCGTGGGCGCTAAATGTTTATGGCTCGCGAGCATCGTATTGATTTCTCGTAGGCCGTTTACGGGCGGCATAACGTTTCGCTCCTGACGGAGCTCAATGGCTTCTGGTTTATGTGGTTGTCTATAAACATTCGGCCGCCTACGCGGCTCAGAATTCACACGTCATTTGTTACAAACCGGCAACGGCCGCTCGATCACTTCGCATTTCAACTTTGGATCTTTTTCATTCGAAAGGATCATCGGCCGTTTCATCGCGGTGCCAAGATCAGTTGCTTTAACTTCACGCTCACAGATCCACAGAATATTCGTCTTTTCAGTTTCACTTCCTGCAAGATTTGAGATCATGTAAGTACCCGGCTCGATGTTCGTCAGATAAGCCGTTCCTTTACGATCCGTCATAATCGACATCACTGTTTTTCTGGTCGAGGTTTCGACATCGTTAACCAGTGACTGAATTGCTTTTTGTTTCTGGTCATAAAAGCCGGAGCGAATCTCAGGCGCCAGGTAGTTCGCCAGCCAGCGTCTCGCAACTTCCCGATTCTTCAGCTCACCCAGCGCCTGTGCGAATGCTTTCAGAAACTCCGGCACGGCCTCAGCCCCGGAAAGATACTTGTCTTCGACTTCGCGGCAATAGACAGATTCGCAATCGTTGTCTTTGAGCCATTTGATCAGCGCTTCGCTGGCGCCATGACTGCGGTAATAGCATTCGCGCGAGGTTGCGTTCAGCGCCTTGATCTTCTCGATCAGCGGTTGGTTTTGTTCCAGCGAACCGGGAACGAGAAAGAAACGCTTGCGCGGCAAATCCTTTGTGCCTTCGGCAGACTTGTAACGGATTTTGAGGCGAACCACGCCGCGCGCGGATTCCGGAGACTGCGTGTGAGCGACGAAAGAGAAAGCAAAAATGAAGGCAAAAGGCAAAAGGAAAAAGGAAAAAAGAAAGAGAATTCTTTTCAGCAACCCTCCGCGCTTGTTTCGCCCTGATGCCACTCGGTTTGCCTCTTTACTTTTGCCTTTTTACTTTTTCCTTTTGCCTTCTTACAAGTTGGGACTGCGCGGAAACTTCACAAACGGCAGACGCACGCCGCGTACAAAAAACTGATCCGATCGGATGGCCACCGGCGGCGCGTAGCCCGCCGCTCCACCCGCGGCAATCAAATCATCCTGATCGACGCCGTCGCCGCTGATGCCAATCGCGCCAACCAGCACGCCGTTCTTGTACAGCGGGATGCTGCCCGGAAAGATCTGAATGCCGTTCGGCAGGCTAAGAATCGAAGTGCAGGCTGGTACAATCCCGCCACTCAAAATGGTTTGCAGATTGGCTTTGATCAAATCGAGCTGCAGACCGACGTTGAAGACGCTCCATTGATTGATCTGAGTGCTGAAGGGACCGGCGGCAGTATTGTTGATGCCGTCGGGAAAAAATGGACGATGCAGAAATCCACCCGCGCGATCGGTGAATGCAATCGCTCCATTGAGCTGTAAGCCATCCGCAGCGGCCCGATCCACGTAAGATCCAAAACCGGCGGCACGCAGCAAGGCGCCCGCATTGGCGCCGGAATAGAAAGCTGCAGTGCGCGCCTTCTGCACCGAAACATCGAACCCGAACACGGGCGCGTCCTGCTGGCGAAATACGCCGAGCACTACGCCGTTCGGATCGACGACTGCAATCGTCACACGGGCGTTGCTGCCCAGCGGCTGACGAATCGCTGCGCGCGTGATATTGGCCTGCTGCGCCGCGTGCGAGATGATCGTGTTTACGTCCGCAGCGCTCAAGGCAGTAGCTCCGAATGGACTGCCGATGAACGGAAAGAAACGAGTGTCGACTTCTCCGGCGATGCCGCCGACGACGGCCGGTGTAAATTGAGACGGTTGCGCCGGGCGAATGCCTCCAACTATTGCCGGATCGAAAGCGCCAGGCAGCGAACCGAAAGCTATGGTTGGCGGTGCGGGAGCATTGATTGGGTTCAAATAGGTCAGCCGAATGCCGTTAACCAGAATGTTATCGCCGCGAATTAACGATGGCGCTTCAAAGCCTCTGATGGCTGAAACCGCGATCACTTCTTCGAAAGGCTGATCGAAATCCGTAGGGTCGCGATCGACCGTGTAGACGCCGTCGCCTTCAATCCCGACGCCGCCAACTGCTTCACCATTCTTGTAGATCGGAGCACTGCCCGGATCTCCGCTCAAACCCAACGGCAGACCCGGCCGCTTTATGTCGGTGCACGGCAAAGACGAAAACTGCACGCCGTAAAGCGGGCCCCCCGGTTCAAAGTCAACGCCCGGGGGAAAGTGTTCCTGGATGATGAAGCCCGCAGTGCGCGACGTGAACGCGTTCCCGCGCGTACTGAATAAAGCTGCGGTGCCCGCTTTCGAGATGGCCGCGAACTTGGCAGGCACGACGGTGCCATCTAATCCGGTTGATACAAAACCGGTAATTGGATCAGGCGCCAAAGTGGGCCCTGGACCTCCACCGCGAAACTGTGTTGTCGCCGGCGCGCCCGTCATCGTAAACACGCCGAGCACGTTGCCTTCTTTGTCTGTCACCGCGACTGTCACTGCGCGATTCAATGCAGACGCCGCCGAAACAGCTTGCGCAATTATTGTCTGCACTTCAGTAGTCGTCAGCGTGCCGGCTGTTGCTGCCGCCGGCAGAGGCGCGCCGCCCGCCGGTGTGGGCACGGCGCCTTCATCATCGGGTGGCCCACCGCCGATGTGTCCGATCGCGACGCGGACGCGATTGCTGGCGACGCCCTGGTAACTGATTCCAACCAGAACGTCGCCGATGTCGCCCATTGTGTCGCTCAGTCGCACGATGATAGATGTCATCCAGGGTTGATCCGGGACTGGGCCCACGAATTCGACGGGTAATGCGCAAAGATTGTGTGCTTCATCTTCCGCGGATGCGGTGACCTCGGATGCACTTGCATTGCTCTCGATGCCCATCGCGAACAACATGACACGAGTGCGCTTATCGTTTCCCCAGCTCACCTCGCTGGTCGCAGAAAATGGTTCATGTTTGCGCGTGACGGAATCGACAGCAACTGCGCGGGTGGAACTCTCTTCACTGACCAGAACCGGCCGAGTTGATTGCGCCCGCGAATGAAAAGAAGTTGCAGAGAGCGCTAGTAACATCGCTACGCACGGCGTCAGCAGAGCAAAACACCAGCCTCTACGGATTACTTTTGCTTCGGTCCGAGCCGCCATAGCTGAATTACGTCGAATGAGGGGAAGCCTTGCGAATCTATCACCAATCGCACGCGCTGCGAAGCATTTTTTCCCGTTGCACTTTTGCGATGCTTTGCGGCTTAGCGCCTTCGCGTGAAATATCGACAAGGTCTTTGTTCACGCTAAGTCGCAAAGACGCAAAGACTCGCAAAGTAGGACACCGCCTGAAAATGATTTTCATTGAAGCGGCGGCGAGCGTGTGCTACAAGCTGTACCACCCCTCAAGCTGAAAAACATGCGCGGCCTTCTTAAGAGTGACAAGCGACTCGGCTTGGCCGCGGCTTGCATCTTCGTTATGACAACTGCCGCGTCGGCGCAAAAGCGCGGCGCCATCGCGGGAAAGGTCACACCGGCGTCGGCCGAGGTAACCGTCGTCCTTATCAATCAAGTCACCAGTCGCGTCACGCGTTCCAGAGTCAACGCGGATGGCAGCTATTCGTTGAGTGTTCGTCCCGGCGCGTATCGTGTCGGCGTCGCGCATCCGTACGTGGCTAAATTCGACAATACAAAAAACTACGGCGAACACGCGCTGATTCGCGACGATGTCCTGGAAAACGTCATTGTCAGTGAAGGGAAGACTACGAATGTCGACTTCGGGGTCGAGAAACTGAAAGAAGAGCCGGTGATAAATGTGCCGCCGCGAAAGCCACTGGGCGCAGCCGGTAATCCCAGTGTTCAATCGGAATCGCAGACAGAATCCGATCGACGCGAAGTGCGCGACCGTTGGCGCATTGGATTTCCCGAGTACGATCGCTACGGAGACAAAGGCGCTCGCGGCCGCGACATTCCTTTTAAGAAAGGCCGCTGGTACGACCCTTACAATCAAAGCTGGCTGAAGGGCGACTATCCAATCATCGGCAACAAAGTCTTCATGATTTTGTCAGCGGTGAGTTCGAGCACTGTCGAATTAAGTCGCACGCCGAAACCTTCCGACGTTAGCAGCGCCCGGCCCGGCAGCGCCGAGTTCTTTGGCCAGCCGGAGCAGCTCGCGGTCAATCAACTGTTCCAATTCACGTTCGAAATGTTTCATGGCGACTCGACCTTTCGCCCCCGCGATTGGGCCATCAAGATCTCGCCGACGTTCAGCCTGCCCAACTATCTGAACGCGCGGGAAAATGGTGTAGTGAATATCGACGTGCGGCGCGGCACATCTCGTACGGATACACAGTTCTCTCTCGAAGAGGCCTTTGCGGAAGTGAAGCTGTTTGACGTGAACGAGAATTTCGACTTTGTCTCAGCCCGCGTCGGGATTCAGCCGTTCGTTTCCGATGCTCGCGGCTTCATCTTTTCCGATAACAATCTGGGCGCGCGCATCTTCGGCTCGTTCGACAATAACCGTTATCAGTTCAACGCCGCATATTTTGCGCAGCTCGAAAAGGACACGAACAGCGGTCTAAATCGCTTCGATCGACGGCCGCAGAACGTCTACGTCGCCAATATTTTTCGGCAGGACTTTATTCGCAAGGGTTATACGATTCAGGCGACCGCGCTTTATAACGATGACCGCCGCGGCATTCAGTACGACCGCAACGGATTCCTGGTGCGGCCCGCGCTGATTGGTGATGTACGGCCGCACGCCATCAAGGTTGGCTATCTCGGCGTGAACGGCGATGGGCACCTGGGGCGGCTGAATCTGACAAACAGTTACTACTACGCGTTTGGCCGGGACGATCGCAATCCGATCGCCGGGCGGCCCGTGCATATTAGTTCGCAGATGGCCGCGGTTGAAGCTTCCATCGATCACGACTATCTGCGTTTTCGCGGATCTTTCTTTTGGGCGCAGGGGGACAAGAACCCGACCGACAGTCAGGCGAACGGGTTTGACGCCATCTTTGACGATCCGAATTTTGTCGGCGGACAGTTCTCGTTTTGGAATCGCAATGGCATTCGCCTGACGCAAACAGGCGTGGGATTAGTTCAGCCAAACAGCATCCTGCCGAGTTTGCGCAGCAGCAAAATCGAAGGCCAGGCGAACTTCGTCAATCCGGGGATTCTCATTTACAACGCCGGCGTCGATATTGAAGTGACGCAGCGCATTAAAGCCGTCTTGAACCTGAACTACTTGCGGTTTCATCGTACTGAGCCGCTCGAGTACGTTCTGTTCCAACCGAATATTCGTCACGAGATTGGTTGGGACTTGAGCCTGGGTGTGGCTTACCGGCCGCTTCTAATTAATAACGTGACGATGACTTTTGGTGCGGCGACTTTGAAACCGGGGCGCGGCTTTCGCGACATTTACACCGACGCGAATCGCGACTGCCCGCCGAATCTGATCGACTTCTGCACGCCGGACAACGTGAACATCAACCCCAGCAAGCCGCTGTTCAATTTGTTCGGACAGGTTAAGTTTGTGTTCTAGAAATCAGCCGCGGATTACCGCGGATTCACGCGGATGAAAAAAGAGCAAAGCAAAATTTGGTTAAGCAGCTTTCAGTATTTCTTATCTGCGTGTATCCGCGTGCATCCGCGGCTAATTCTCCTGCTGTTTCTATGCCTCTGCATATCCGTCGCAATCGTGTGGTCGCCCTCACACGCTCAACCCCAGCCTGCGACGCCTCCCCTCGAAGGCTGCCTGAAATGCCACGCCAACATCGAGCCGATGCATCGCTATGGTGGACCCGCGCCGCTCGACAAACTGGACAACGGTAAAGATGCAAAGGGTCTGACGTGCACGTCTTGTCACGGCGGCAATCCGGCGGCGGCGACGAAAGAAGAAGCGCATGTCCATCCCCGTTTTCCCAAAGAGTGGTTGAAGAACGGCAAGTTCCGCGTGCCGGAAAGTTCGGGCCCGCTGCTCACGCGTGAAAGTCTGGAGTTTGTACGTTTCCTGAATCCCGGCGACTTGCGTGTCGCGGCCACCACGTGCGGCAGCTCTGAGTGTCACAGTGCCGAGACGAAAGGCGCCTCGAGCAGCATGATGACGCACGGCGCGATGCTTTGGGGCGCGGCACTTTACAACAACGGCGGCTTCCCGATTAAGGACGCAAACTTTGGCGAAAGTTACAGCGCGAGTGGCGCCCCGCAATCTCTGATTCAAATTCCGCAGCCTACTGCTGAGCAGAGAAGACTCAAAGGCGTACTGCCTTTTCTCGATCCTTTGCCGCGTTGGGAGATCTCGCAGCCGGGAAACATTCTGCGCGTGTTCGAACGTGGCGGCCGCAGACGTCTGGAAACCGGGCAGCCTGACAGAGATGAAGATCCAGGCAAGCCCGACAAAGGTTTGAGCGCGCGCGGACTGGGAACGGCACAACGTACTGATCCGGTTTACCTCGGATTACAGAAGACGCGTCTGAACGATCCGAATTTGAATTATCTCGGCACGAATGATCATCCCGGCGATTATCGATCGTCCGGGTGTACGGCGTGTCACGTTATCTATGCAAACGATCGCGATCCGAAGCATTCGGCTTTCTACAACTCCGCGGGTAATCGCGGTTTGTCGCTGTCGGCTGATGCGAGTATTCCGAAGGATGAATCGGGTCATCCCATCAAGCATCAACTGACGAGTCGCATTCCGACCTCGCAGTGCATGATTTGCCACATGCACCCGGGCGAAAACATGGTCGCGTCCTACCTGGGCCTGACCTGGTGGGACAACGAGAGCGACGGCGACAAAATGTATCCCGCTGAACAACACGAAGCATCGCCGGCGGAAGAGGCTCAGAAGCTGAACCGTAATCCTGAGGCGGCGAGTCTGCGCGGACTTTGGTCGGAGGCTGAATTTCTAAACAAGACCGGCACTCCCGAATTCAATTCGCAACTGAAAAACACCCAGTTTGCGGACTTCCACGGGCATGGCTGGATGTTTCGGCAGGTTTTCAAGCGCGATCGAGAAGGAAATTTGCTCGACGCGAAGAATGATGTCGTGTCACCAGACGATCCCGATCGATTCAAGAAAGCTGTGCACCTCGATGACATTCATCTCGAGAAAGGAATGCACTGTGTCGATTGTCACTTCCGGCAGGACGCGCACGGCAACGGAATTCTTTACAACGAACCGCGCGCTGCGATTGAGATAGGTTGCATCGATTGTCACGGCACGATTCGCGAACGCGCCAAACTCGTAACTTCGGGGTTTGCCGCCGGAACGTCAATCAAAGACGGAAAGATCGTGGACGGCAACGGACGGAACCTCGCAACGTTGCGGTTTCGCACTCCGGACGGTGGACGTGTGCTGCTGTTTCAGAGAATCAACAGCGACACTAAGAAGAAAGACGAGAACGGCAACGACGTCCAGTTGAAAGCCGGCGACATCATTCAGAACTCGATGGTGGTGCCCGGCCGTTGGTGGCGCGTGAAGCAGACCATCGACACGATCAGTCCGCACCCCGCGCATGCCGAGGATTACAGCGTCAAGTCGCGTTACGCCAAGACGATGCGCACGGATGCCTCGACCTGGGGTGACGTTCCGGCTGACAACAATCTGCTGGCACATCGCGATGAAAACATGACGTGCTTTGCCTGTCATTCGTCGTGGATGACGAGTTGCTTTGGGTGCCATCTTTCAATGACGGCGAATCGGAAGAGGCCAAACCGGCATAACGAAGGCGGCGACAGCCGGAACTTCACCACTTACAACTATCAGGTATTGCGCGACGACGTGTTCATGCTGGGGCGCGATGGCACAGTCACCGGTAATCGCGTTGCCCCTGTCCGTTCCTCGAGCGCGATCCTTGTCAGCTCGCAGAATCAGAATCGCGAGTGGATCTATTCGCAGCAGCAGACCGTCTCAGCCGAAGGTTACTCAGGACAGACATTCAATACGCACGTGCCGCACACCGTGCGCGCGACTGAGACAAAAACCTGCGGCGACTGTCACGTTTCGAAAAAGAACGACAACAACGCCTGGCTGGCGCAGGTGCTTTTGCAGGGCACTAACTTCGTCAATTTCATGGGGCGTTACGTTTACGTTGCCGCGAACGATTCGTTGGAAGCGGTGGTGGCGACTGAGCGAGACGAGCCGCAGGCTGTGATCGGCAGCACGCTCCACAAAGTAGCGTTTCCGCGAAATTATCAGAAGTTCGTCGCGCGCGGCCGAGAGTTGAGCGAAGCCTACGAACACAAAGGGAATCCGCGCGCGCTGGGCGTGCAGCTGCGCGGTGAGTACGCATACGTGGCCGCGGCTGAAGGTGGTCTGCGCGTTTACGATGTGGCGCAAATCGATCAGAAAGGATTTTCGGAAAGAATCACCACCGCGCCCGTTTCAAGATTTGGACAGAAGTTTTGGGTGAAGACGAAATATGCGACCGCCGTCGCTGCGCCCTCAACTCTGGCCGTCGATCCAGCCCGGTGGCGGATGACAGTGGACGGACGGATGGTTTCGCCGGATGAAGCGAGCAGGTTGCCGAAAGAACAACTGCTCAATGAAGAACAGCCGATCCATCCCTTGTATGCATACCTTTACGTTGTTGATAAATACGAAGGATTGATCGTGGTGAACGCGGCAACGCTGCTGGACGGCGATCCGCTGAACAACTATCTGAAGCGCGAGTTGGACGATGGAAAATATCCAAATGCCGCGTTCAATCCCGATGGAGCGTTAACCGGTGCGAACAATATCACCATTGCGGGAACGAATGCGTTTATCACAACTGACCGCGAGCTGGTGATCGTAGATTTGAACGATCCGTTGAACCCAAAAGTCAGCGCGCGAATCGCATTGAACCATCCGCGTTCGGTGGCGATTCAGTTTCGTTATGCATTCGTCGTCGATGCCGATGGCTTTAAAGTCGTTGATATCACTTCGCCGCAACAGCCGCGCGTGATTGATGGCGCCAGGGTCGCCCTGGCTGATGCGCGAGATGTTTATGTAGCGCGAACCTATGCGTATGTTGCGGCCGGAAAAGATGGGGTTGCGATTATCGACGTCAAGAATCCCGAACAGCCGCGGCTCGATCAAATGTTCAGCGCGGACGGCAAACTGAACGACGTTCTTCAAGTGAAGATTGCTATGACGAATGCCAGCCTATTCGCTTACGTTGCCGATGGAAAGAACGGCTTGCGAATTCTTCAGCTTACTTCACCGGAGACTATGCCGACTTACGCTGGTTTCAGTCCACGGCCGCAGCCCCAGCTCATCGCGACATTCAAGACGAGAGGCCAAGCGCTGGCTGTCTCAAAGCCGCTGGATCGTGATCGCGCAGTTGATGAAAGCGGAAATCAGATCGCCGTCTTTGGCAGACGAGGCGCGCGCCCCTTCACTTCCGCGGAAGTGCAACGCATGTTGCGCACAAACGGCGGCACAGGAGAATATTTCTCAGTGAGCGACGAGCCGACAAGTGAGCCTCGGGCTCTGACGAGTAAGAATCAACGCCCTTCGACCAATTTGATTGGCGCACTGTTGGGCATCGTGCTGGCCTTTGCTGGTTACGGCAGCGCGCGCAGGCTGACCAAGAAAAGCTCCGGAGGAGCGAAATATTTATAGAATTCGTACGGCTTTAAAAATATGCGCAGGAGCGAGGTTGTGTTCTCGCTCCTGCGCTGTCGCAAATTAAAAGAAGCTTCGCATCCATAAATATTTCGCGCCTAACGGCGCTAAAGCACGGCGCGACATTGTGCGCAAAGTTTTGTTTTTCGCTTGAAATAGTGACCGTCAATGACCCTCGTAAGATTTCGTGTTGCAAAAAGTTTTGGCCTGCGGTTAGATTGGCCGGTTTCATTAAATTACAACGCGCAAATATGGCGCGCTCAGACATTGTTTTTTGGAGGTAGATAAGGTGCCTACTGGAACTTGCCCTGAATGCGAAGCCGATGTGCACGTCGATACTGACGTGGACAAGGGCGAGATTGTTGACTGTGAAGAGTGTGGAATTCAATTGGAGATCGTTGGTCTGGATCCCGTCGAACTGGATATCGTGGAAGAAGAAGACGGCGACGACGATGATGACGAAGACGAATTCTGAAAAACAGTGAGCAGTGAGCAGATCAAAAAAAATGCTCACTGCCTACAGCTCACTGCTCACTTGTTCTGGCTTTGGTATCCCGGCCGGCTTTGCCGCAACGTCACGCCCGCCGGCCCTTCCACCCTAATCGAATGAAACTTGCCGTCCTTGCGATTCTGCGGCGGCGGATAAAATCCTAAAACGTAAGCTGACGAAACTTCTTCGGCGATCGCGCGAAAGAGCGGCCCCAGATCATTGTCGGTAGCATAGATGCTGCGGCCACCCGTCCTTTCCACTACGCCAGTCACGTCCAAAGGAGTCGGCAGCGGCATCACAGTGCCGGTCGAAGCAAGCAGTTGTGAATACGACGGCATGGTCACGACATACACGCTGGTGTCCGCGGCGTTCGCGCGCTGGATAACGGTGTCGGGCGAGACGACGTCACCCACCGGAAAGCCATCAGTGATCACGACGACGGCGCGTTTGACCATTCGATGTTCGCGCGTCAACGGCGCATGACGCGCGAGCATGCGCACCGCATCGTCAATAGCATCGAATGCGTGCGTCGACATTCCGTTGGGCTCTTGCCCCAAACGATCGTACGCGCGTTCAAGTTTGTCGCGATCGGCAGTCAGCGACTGCA
>DATNEI010000088.1:0-6620 GCA_035606795.1 Pyrinomonadaceae bacterium | reverse complement strand
CTGCACCCGAATACTTACACCCCTGTGCGCAGCCCCCAGAATAAAATGCAGCGCACATCATCACCGAGACAAGCATTTGAATTATTTTGGACATGTCACCCCTACGCTGTTGACCGGAATGATCGCTGTAACCATGACTGTTCGCGTTGAAGCCAAGGCGTCCTTTTTCGACGTGTGGTTGTAGTGTCTTGCCCTGGTTCAATCGATTAAGTTGCGCGCGCGTTCGAAGTCTTCAGGGGTGTTGACGTTGAAGAAAAAATGCTCCGCGCCCGGCAAGTCTTTCAGTTCGTGGAATTCGACATAGCGGGTGCGCACCTTCCCCAGCAACGCGCGCGGCGTGTGTTCGCCGGCGGCAATTAGCTTCTCGATCTCGGGTAGGCATGTCGCTGGGCGATAAAGGCCGCAGACCGGCTGTGGCCGGCCGTCAGCTTGAATCGGGATGACAGCATCGACAGCGTCAGCAGCAAAGCTCTGGAAACGTGTAAAGAGGTCGTGTGTGACGAAAGGTAGGTCGCAGCCGACAATGGCCACCCACTCTGTTTTCGCCGTTGATAGCGTCGCATGAATCCCGCCCAGAGCGCCCCAGCTCGGGTGAATATCGGGAATATTTCTGAAACCCGGATAATCTTTCCGAGCGCCAACCAACGACACCGAGCACGCGAAAGCGGATAATTTCTCGGCGATCCTCTCAATCAGCGTTTGGCCGCCGAGAATCAGTTGGGACTTATCGCGGCCCATGCGGCGCGATTGCCCGCCAACCAGAATGAATCCTTCGACATCGAACATGAGTTACAACAACAGGCTGGTAGCCCGTTCCCAACTAAGCTAATATTGGTTCGCCCCGATCGGCTCGACGCCCGACGCAACACGTTATGAAGATAAGACAACTGATTTCCATTGCTTCCCTCACCTGTCTGGCACTCCTGATCGCACCGCTTTGCACGCGGGCCCAGGAGAAAGCTAGCGTAATCTCAACTCGATCCGCCAGCGGCGGCGGAATCCTGTCCGTCGATGAACTTCGTCCGGGCATGAAAGGCATCGCGCGCACCGTATTTTCCGGCAGCGCGCCTGAAGAGTTTGGGATTGAAATTATCGGCGTGCTGCCCGGATTCACGGGTCCGCGCCAGTCCACGATTATCGCGAAGCTAAGCGGCAAGAACGTCGATCGCACAGGGGTCTTCGCCGGGATGTCAGGCTCGCCGGTTTTCATTGACGGCCGCTTGGTGGGCGCAGTGGCTTACAGTTTCCCTTTTGCTAAAGAACCAATCTGCGGCATTACGCCCATCGAACAGATGATCGACATCTTCGAATCGGCGACGCCGAAAGCCGCGCGCCAGCCGCGCGCGGTTTCGATGAGCGAATTGGCGCGCGCTGATTGGAAACCGGTTCTTCCCAAACCCACGGTTGCGGGCGGACCGTTGATTGCTTCGGTGGCTGCAGGATCGCCACTCGCGCCATACATGGGTCAGCAGATTCAACCGATAGCCACACCGGTGGTCTTCACCGGCATTAGTCAGGAAACGCTCTCGCTTTTTTCGGACCAGTTAACACAGGCGGGATTGCTGCCGGTCTCGGGCGTGGGTGGATCGTCGCCCATTACGCCACTAGCGTCATTCGATGAGAACACGCTGACGCCGGGAACGTCAGTGAGCGTGCAATTGGCACGCGGTGATTATTCCATCGCGGCCTCGGGCACGGTGACTTTCCGAAATGGCGAGCGCATCTATGCGTTTGGCCATCCATTTCTGGGGCTGGGCGGCGCGGACATGCCGATGACTGAAAGCTCGGTCCTGACCGTGATTCCCAACGCATTCAACTCGTTCAAGCTGGCGGTGCCGGGCAATATGGTCGGAACGATTTCACAAGATCGCGCCACGGGAATCTTTGGACAGCTGGGCCATTCCGCCAAGATGATTCCGGTGACGCTGAACCTGCATACCAGCCGTAATCGCGACGAGAAATTCCAGTTCGAAGTCGTCAACGACGAATACCTGACTCCGCTGCTGACGACGATCAGCATCTTTAACAGCATCAACGCGCGCGAACGGTCTCTGGGAGAGTCCACAGTTTCTGTGCGCGGGACGATTAACGTCGATGGCCAGCCGCCCATCCAACTCGAGCGGCGCTTTTCGGCCGCGAACGCGTCTCTGCTCGCCGCGGGCGCGGTGGCGAACCCAATTTCGGACTTGCTGACCAGTGGCTTCGACAACGTGACGATTCGCGGTATCAACCTGGACATCTCTGCCAGTGAAGAAGCCGAGGGTGCGACCCTCGAGCGCATTTCACTCGATCGCAGTGAGGTATCCAGCGGAGACACTGTCGAGCTGCAGGCTTACATCCGCACGGATGCGGGCAAACTTTTCGTGCAAAGAATTCCAGTCCAGATCCCGTCTGAAGCGCCGGCTGGTCAGTTAATGATTACCGTCGGAGACGGCGCCGCTTTGCAGGAGTCTTCGGCAGCGAAGTCTTTTGTTCCCGTCAACCTCGGCCAGTTGGTGACGGCCATTAACAAGGTAAAGAAGAATGATCGGCTGTATCTGCGGTTGCAGCGGCCCACGCCGGGTGTCGTGATCGGAACGAGTGAGCTTCCTAATTTGCCGCCCTCGACCGTCGCAACGTTGAATAGCGATCGCTCTTCAGGTGGTTATTCGCCACTTGCGGTCTCGCTGGTTTACGAACGTGAGCTGGCGCCTGCCGCATACGTTATCAACGGTCAGCAGACAATCACAATCACAATTAAATAGTCGTTAGGCAGAAGCTAGACTTGATTCAGACGTGCCTTGCGCCGTTGTCGCAGCTTGGCTGCGGTTCCGGCCAGGCCCAGCCCCAACAACGTCAGCGTCGCAGGCTCAGGCACCGTGTTGCAGTCGTTCTGCATGACGGTGATCCTGGCGTTCAGTACGTCGCAAAACTCACCAACATTCGTCCCGGAAATATCTACCGGCAGCATGGCCACGTCGACCGTGAAGGTGTTGAACGTGTATCTGAGCGGATCAGCCGAGAGCACGTGGACAGTATCGGTGATGATCCCTATGTCGATGCGCCCGAGCATGTTGAGCGTCTGAGTTTGGCCATTGATTGTGAGCAGTTGTGAGAAATTAAAATCGTAAGTTCCCGGCGAATCCACTCCGGTAAAGCCCATCGCAAACGTGAGGTCGTTGAGTTTTGCGATGAAAGTGCCCGGTCTGTCGGACCCACCTAAAAAGGAATTTGAAGCGCCGATCAGAGTGTCGAGGCCGTTCGGCACTGAGCCGTCGTTGCCCAGGTTGTGGAGCGTAAAGCCGCTGGTTTGAATGCTCAACGGGTCGGCCTTCGCCGCCGGAACAAACGCCGCGGCCGTTATCACTATGGCCAGACCAATCAACAGCTTCGGATTCACTCGCATCGGTAATCCTGCCTTCCGTCTGCAATCTCTGGTATCGAATTCGGCGGGGGCACTCGCCGAACCTCGATGATAGAATTTGTAGAAAGAGAAAACGGCCAATGGCGCCGGGCTTCCAAAACTTAATCAGAGTTTTCGCGAAGACCGCTAACGTCGGCCAACTACTAAAAGCCGGCTGTCAGAGTGCGGAATTCGTTCGGCATGAACGGCAGTGAGCATTCCCTCGATTCTGTTGCGCAAGGGTTCGCCGACAAAAAGCAGCAACGTCGCGGTTGGGGGAGCCCACTCGATCATTGCCGGCAGCAGTTCGCTGAACTTGTCGAGCGCACGGCAGGTGACAAAGTCAGCGTCCAGGGTTGGAATGGTTTCGAAGCGCGCATTGACGACCGACGCCCGGTTATTCGCCTGAATCAAACGCAGAGTCTCCTGCAGAAAGACAGACTTCTTTTGCGAAGCTTCAATCAGTGTGGCCCGCAGATCGTCTCGGGCAATGAGACATGGAACGATCGGCAGGCCGGCACCCGAGCCTATGTCAGCAACGCGCGCGCCCATCGAGAGGTGTTTGAGCAACAGGAGTGACTCGAGTACGTGTCTGGTGGCGAATTCTTCCGGCGCACACGGCCCAACCAGATGCAGGCGCGGGTTCCATTTGCTGAGCAGCGCGTAGTACTCCTGAAGTCTTGCGATTGTTTTCGCCGCCAGCTCAACTCCAAAATCGGGCGCGTACCCTCTGAGCGCGGCGGCAAACTGTTCGGTCGGCATTGGCATTTCCGGTTTGAGTCTGTTTAGATCAGTCGCGGCCGCGAAGATAACATGACCACTGACGAACTGAGAGACCAGCACGCCGAGATTGGCCGCGCGGTCACTAAATTGATCAGCGAACAGGCTGCCGCACTGGAATCGGCCCCGGTTGTTCCATCCGCAACCCCGGATGAATTGAAAAAACTCTTTGACGCGCCGCTGCCGATTGACGGCTTGCCTGCGGAAGAGATTCTTGCGCAATATGCGCGCGATGTGGCGCCGAACGCGATGCGCGTGCCGAGTCCTCGATACTTCGGTCAGTTCAATCCAACTCCACTCGCAATTGGCGTCTGGGCTGATGCGCTCTGTTCCTCGCTGAATCAAAATGCCGGGGCCTGGCGCAATGGGCCAACGTCGGCAATGATAGAATCGCAAGTCATTCGCTGGTTGTGCGAGCTGATTGGTTACGGCACTGAAGCGTTCGGCGTGTTGGCTAGCGGCGGCTCAGAAGCAAACCTGATTGCGCTAAAGTGCGCGCGCGATCAGAGATCGCCCGACATCGCACGAACCGGCGCCCGCGAAGGCAGCAACCTCACCGTTTACACATCCGAGCAGTGTCATTACTCGGTCGAGAAAAGTCTCGACATCCTCGGCCTCGGCCGGGATTCTCTGCGTAAAATTGAAACCGACGAGCGGTTTCACGTGCGGCTCGATTCCCTGCGCGACGCAATTAAAAGTGACGTCGCGTCCGGCCTGCGTCCGTTTTGTCTGGTGGGCGTCGCGGGGACAACCTCGACGGGCGTGATTGATGACTTGCCGGCGTTGGCCGAAATCGCGCGTGAGTATGACTGCTGGTTTCACGTTGATGCCGCGTACGGTGGCGCGCTCGCCTTTTCCGAGAAACACAAACCAAAGCTGCGCGGCATCGACCTGGCCGACTCGATAACCTTCGATCCGCACAAGTGGATGTTCGTGCCGTTTTCCTGTGGCGCGACACTGGTAAGAGATGGCGGGAAAGTTTTGCGCAACTCTTTCGACATGTCACCGGAATATCTGAGCGAAGATCGCGGCTTCGACGATGCGCAATATGATTTCTTTCGCTACGGCCAGATGGGCACGCGGCGCTTCAATTCGCTGAAGCTTTGGATGTGTTTCAAGTTCATGGGCAGACGAGGATACAGCGAAACGGTCGAGCGGCACATCGAACTGACCGAGTATCTGGCGCAGCGTCTGGAAGCGTTGCCGGATTTCAAGTGCGTTGGAGAGATTGAGACTGCTGTGTGCTGCTTTCGCTATCTACCTGCCGCGGTGCGGGCGTTGCCGCCGGAAAAGCAAGATGACGTGCAACAAGCTTTACAACAACGGATTGAAAAAAGCGGCAAAGCTTTTTTCCCTTCGACAATTCTGCACGGCCGGCGCGCGTTACGCGTGAACATCAACAGTTACTTGACTGAGCCAAGACACATCGATGACTTGATCGAGCTGCTAATATCGGAAAGTCGCGAATGCATCCCATCAGCATGATCAATACCAGATTGATACTTTACGGCCTCCAAGTGGCGACGCTGCTCTGCGCGTTGGCGAGTGGGGCGAAGGCCCAGGGCAACGCTCCGCGTTCGCTTCCGGCAGTCCAAAGCCTAGCCGAATTCGATTCGCTCGCGGTGGTTTACGATGCGAACACCCCCTATGCGCTGCCGCATGTGCTGTTCGTAATCGATCGCCAGAACAAGAATCGAATGTATTACGTCAACACTAAGCTCTATAAATTTCACAAGGACTTCGTCAACGGGACTTACCTGTCGCTCGAGCGCGGCCAGGTGTTCTTTGAAAACAACTATTTGAAGTCCAACCGGCGCTTTATTCTCGGCACAGTTGCTTATCAGACGCCGGTACGAAAATGGACGTTCGAATTTTGGGAGGGTGACCTGATTTCGCCGGAACAGATCAAGCTCGCGTCAGACGTCATCAACCGCACGTTCTTCACCGCCGTCGCATACAAACCAAACTCGTCGCGGCAAGAGGCTGCCTCAGCCAACCTCGGTATCGCGCGCGTACTGCAAACGGAAATTTCTAAAGAACAAGATTACCAGGCGCTGAATATCGCCCGCGGCCTGGGACGTATTCACATAATTCCCAAGCTCGATGAGCATGTTGAAATTGGCGAGAACGAAATTGTTGTGCTGGACGAAGTGCCGGTGCAGCTTCCGCCGGTCGCCGGAATTATTACGACAAAACCCTCGACGCCGCTCTCGCACATCAACCTGCTGGCAAAGGGTTGGGGCATTCCCAACGTCTACATCAAAAATGCGCAGGAACTGTTGAAGCAGTACAACGGTTGGTGGGTTCAGTTCGACGCGAAACGCGACAACTACACGATTCAACGAGCTGACAACACCGCGCTGGATGAATATCAAAGACGTTTGAAGCAGCGGCTCGACATCATGACGCCACGCTACGATCTGGCGGTGAAGAAGATCGCCGGATTGAACGAGCAGCG
>DATNEI010000074.1:0-18704 GCA_035606795.1 Pyrinomonadaceae bacterium | reverse complement strand
CTTACGGCTTTGTCGTTTTCATGATTTTGTTTTGGATCGTTCCCTATTCGCTGATGGGCGCCAAGTGGCCGCGCTATCTGTTGTCGCTGATGCCGTTTGTTTATATGAGTGCGGCTGTCGGAATCGTACTTCTAATTCGCTGGACAGCTTCAACGTTTGCGAAATGGAACTCGAGCGGCTGGGTCAGCGGCGCCGTCACGGGACTGCTATTGCTGGCGACAGTGATTGCGCCCGCGTTTAGCGCTTATGCCAGCGCGCCGCATTACGGCATGTACTCAAACATTATTGGCGAGCGTTACACCGCATACTTTTTTCCACACGACGAGTTTTACGACGACGGCCTGAACGAAGCCATTCGTTTTGTCTGCACAAACGCCCCGGCCAATGCGACGATCGTGACTGAAACGCCGGGCGTGGCGCGGTATTACACGGAAAAATTTGGCCGTCAGGATTTACAGTCGCAGGTGCTTTCGGATCCGAATTTCGCAGTCCCCAATCAAGGCGCGGTTTATTTCATCCTGCAACGCGGCCGCACATATTTCGAAAACCGCGACAAGATGAAACAGGTGCGCGAACAATTTCCGCTGGTCTATGCGAGTTGTGTGCGCGAATTCACCGCGGCCGAAGTCTATTCAGCGCAGCCGGGCGCCACTTCGACAGCGCAGCGTTGCGGTGACGCACAAAGATGAACGGGCGGTGCTTTAGTTCACACCTCGCTTCAGACGTGGTAGGCCGGGAGTTGATAAGATTCAGCCGTTTCAACGGCATAAGATTAAGGAAACCGTTGAAAGGGTTTTTCGGTTTTTTTCGGGCATAGACACCTCGCTGAAGCGAGGTGAGAATAAGATCTGTCGAATTCGGAATAAGAAGATCAACATGAAGAGACTCAGCTTTCTGTTCGCAGTTCTGTGGGTAGTAGGGATCTTCTGGCTGCCGATTTCCAACACGGCCCAGAATCCAACCTTGCGCCGAGCTCACGTGGTCATTCTGAGCACGACGGACATGCACGGGCACATCTTTCCGATTGATTACTACACGAACAAATATGACAACGTAGGCATTGCGAAAGTGGCGACGCTGGTGAAGCAGGCGCGCAAAGACGATCCCGACCTGTTGCTCCTCGATTCGGGAGACACGATTCAGGGCACACCGCTCGAATATCTTCACAATAAGCGCAACAACACGCCCATCGATCCGATGATGCTGACAATGAACGCGCTGAAATATGACGCCATGGCCGTCGGCAATCACGAATACAATTTCGGCCTCAAGGTCTTAGAGAAGGCGCGCACTGAAGCAAAGTTCCCGTGGCTGTCCGCGAACACGTATGACACCGGTACCACAAACACGCATTACAAACCCTACATCGTCAAAGAAGTTCAGGGCGTGAAGATTGGGATTCTGGGACTGACGACGCCGGGCATCCCTTACTGGGAGAACAAGCCGAACTACGAGGGCCTTGAATTCCACGAGAACGTCAGCGAAGCAAAAAAGTGGGTTCCAATTCTGCGCGACAAAGAGAAGGTCGATGTCGTGGTCATCGCGATGCACATGGGCCTCGAAGAGGATCTCCGCACCGGGATTCCCAATCCTTCTTCAGTGCCGAATGAAAATGCGGCAATTGCGATTGCGCGACAGGTGACCGGCGTGGATGTGATCCTCATGGGGCACACCCATCGTGATGTGTCTTCACTGGTGGTAAACAACACGGTCATCAAAACTTACATGGATATCCCGAACCAAAAGACCTCGGGTTATTTTGATGAAGGCGTGCTGTTGACGCAGGCCAATCGCTGGGCGAGTCACATTGCCCGCGTCGATCTCTATCTCGAGAAAAGCGAAGTCGATAGTCATTGGCACATCGTGGCGAAATCTGCTCGCACAATTCCCGTCACTGAGAAAACCGAAATCGATCCTGAGATTGCCAAACTGGGCGAGCCCTACGACACTGAGACGCAAGCATGGTTGGGTCGTAACATTGGCGAATCTGCGGAAGAACTCACCGCCAACAGATGCCGCTTTCAGGACACGGCCATCATCGATTTAATCCAGCGAGTGCAACTTGAAGCTGGGAATGCGGATGTCTCAATGGCCGCCTGCTTCAACGATCGTGCCCGCATCTCCAAAGGCGCGGTCACTGTACGCGACATCGCCGGCCTCTACGAATATGAAAACACGCTGGTGACCTTGGAATTGACGGGACAACAGGTGAAGGACGCGCTGGAACATTCAGCACGTTATTTCAAAGAGTATCAGCCGGGCAAATCGCTGGACGACCTGGTGGACACGCGCATTCCCGGATACAACTTTGATGTCGCGGAAGGTGTTACTTACGACATCGATCTCACAAAGCCATTCGGCCAGCGCATTCAGAACCTGAAATTCAAAGGCCAACCTCTGTCGATGACCCAGAAACTACGCGTAGTGACGAATAACTATCGCGTGAATGGCGGCGGCGGCTTCACGATGTACAAAGACGCTCCAGTGATTTATCGATCGAGCGCGGAAGTGCGCGAGTTAATCATCGACTGGGTCGAGAAGCACAAAACCATTCCCACCCAAGCCACAAACAACTGGCACATCATCGGAGCGCAGTAGCAGCGCACGCATCCTGCGTGCGGTCGCCGGCATCTCAGCCGGTTCGGTTATCCAAGCACGAAAAAGCGAGCAGGATGCTCGCGAACCGCCGACAAGGATGTCGGCGCTCCTACGACAGCGCCCCAAGCAGCTTCTCGTGAATCCCACCGAACGCGCCGTTCGACATGATGGCGACGACGTCGCCTGAGCGGAGTTCGGACTTCAACGCTCCCACGATTTCTTCAACTTCGGTGATGGCGAAGGCAGGTGTGTCCCGCGCGCTAATGTCTTCGATTAACTTTTCGATATCCAGCACCCCGCCCATCTCAGCCGCGCGTCCGGCATCGTAGACGCGCGAGACGATGACGTGATCTGCGGGTGCGAAGGCATCGACATACGTCTGCTGAAAAGTCGCGTGACATGACGTGCGCGAGCGAGGCTCAAAGACCGCGATCAGGCGGCGGTCGCCGTACTTCGTGCGCAGCGCCGCAAGTGTTTCGCGCACGGCTGTAGGGTGATGCGCGAAGTCATCGATCACTGTGATGCCATTCACTTCGCCACGTACTTCGCAACGTCGGCGGACGCTCTTAAAGCTCCTCATTGCCTCAGAGATGGTTTTGCGATCCGCGCCCCATGCATCGGCCGCGACGATCGCGGCCAGACTGTTACGCACGTTAAAGTCACCAATCAGCGGTGTCTGAAACTTCTGCCACTCCGCGCCGTCTCGGAACACCGAGAAATGGGTCAAGCCATCGGCGAAGCTGATGTCGCGGGCCTGCCACTTCGCGTCTTCACAAGTTCCGAATGTTTCCAAATTGGTGAAAAGCTTTTCGCCAAACGAAGCCGCCACCTCCCGCACATGAGGACTATCCCAACCGGCAATCACTCTGCCGTTACTGGGCACGAGGTTCATCAACCTGCGAAAGGCAAGCTTTACCGCGTCCAGATCCTTGTAGATATCCGCGTGATCGAATTCGATGTTGTTAACGACCGCGATCTCCGGCAGGTAGTGCATGAATTTTGGGCCTTTGTCGAAATAGGCAGTGTCGTATTCGTCGCCTTCGATGATGAAGTAGTCGCTGTCAGTCACGCGAAAGCTCGCCCCAAAGTTCTGCACGACTCCACCGACCAGAAACGTGGGATTTAGTCCAGCTTGATCGATCAGCCACGCGGCGAGACTCGTCGTCGTAGTTTTCCCGTGTGTCCCGGCAACGACGAGAGAGCGCCGGGCACGAATGAACTCAGTCTTCAGTACCTCCGGAAGCGAGCGGTACAAGAGCCGGCGTCGCAAAGTCTCTTCCACTTCCGCATTGCCGCGCGGAATGGCATTGCCCACGACGACGCAATCGGGCGTTCCGACATGTGAAGCGTCATAACCCTTCATGATTTGAATCCCGAGCGACTCAAGCATCGTGGACATGGGAGGATAGACATTCTCGTCCGAGCCGCTGACGCGATGCCCCCGCGCTTGCAGCATGCCGGCGAGTGAAGCCATGGCGGTACCGCAAATTCCGATCAGGTGGTAGTGCATTTCAATTCAGAATTGGCGCGCAGATGGTTACCGGAGAGGCGCAAACATCAGGGAGCGTGCATCGCGGTGGTCGTATTCGCCGCCGTTGAATTAGTGATTTCTTTAAGATCGTTTCGCACCATGTCTTCGACCAGTCCGCGAAAATCGAACTCGGGTTGCCAGCCCAACTCCGCGCGCGCCTTCCTGGCGTCGCCAATCAAAGACTCGACTTCGGCGGGGCGATAAAACTGGTCGTCCTGGACAACATACTGCTGGTAGTCGAGCCCGGCTTCAGCAAATGCTAATTCGCAAAACTCACGCACCGTATGAGCCTGTCCGCTGGCGGCTACGAAATCGTCCGGCTCGTCCTGTTGCAGCATCAGATGCATCGCGCGCACATAGTCCTTCGCATGTCCCCAATCACGGCGCGCCTCCAAATTTCCCAGACGTATTACATCCTGCAGGCCGCTTTTGATCCGGGCCACGCCGGCAGTAATCTTCCTGGTTACGAATTCGAATCCGCGCCGCGGACTTTCATGATTGAAGAGGATGCCGCTGACACAGAACATGTCATAGGCCTCCCGGTAGTTTCTGGTTAGATCGAAGCCCGCGACCTTGCTGATGCCATACGGCGAGCGCGGATGAAACGGCGTCGTTTCTGTCTGGGGCACCTCGCGCACTTTGCCGAACATCTCCGACGAACCGGCGAAATAGAACCGGCACTGGGGTTGCAGCTCGCGTAATGCCGCCAACATGTAATGCGTGCCGTTGATGTTCGTGTTCATCGTCGAGAATCCATCGGCAAAACTCTCAGCGACGAACGACTGCGCAGCCAGGTGGTAACACTCGTCGAACTGATGCTGGCTCACGACGCGGAAGATGCTGGGGTAACTTTCGAGACTCGCGGGATGAACTGTGATCTTATCGAGCAGATGCTGAATCCGATTGAAGCGGCGCTGTGGATCTTCGAGGGCCACGCGGCGCACCAGGCCATGAACTTCGTAGCCCTTTGCCAGTAAGAGTTCTGCCAAATAACTGCCATCCTGGCCGGTGATGCCGGTGATGAGAGCTTTCTTAGTTGCGTTCGTCATCGGTTGCTTGTCCAGTTTGCGATCCAAAACCTAGCCGGAAACGTTTGCCAGGTTCTGCTCCAGCGGAAGCGCGTTTACATTCTTTTCATACCACTCGATCGTATGTCGCAAACCTTCCTCGAGCGGCACCTGCGCCTGGAATCCAAGTTTCTCGCGCGCTCGCGTCACGTCGAGTTGCCGCCGCGGCTGGCCATCCGGTTTGTCGGCTTGCCAACGTATTTGGCCGGTGAACCCGACCAACCGAGCAATCATTGATGCCAACTCTGCGATGGTAATTTCCCGACCCGAGCCAATATTCATTGGTTCGCCGTCGTCGTAAATTGCGCTGGCCCGAGTTATCGCATCAGCGCAGTCCGACACATACAGAAATTCTCGCGAAGCTTTTCCTGTGCCCCACGCCTCGACTGCGGCGGCGCCGCTGTCACGCGCCTGTACGAATTTGCGAATCAAAGCCGGAATAACATGCGACGTCTGCGGATCGAAGTTATCGCCGGGGCCGTACAGATTGCAAGGCAACAGAAATATCGCGTTAAGACCGTACTGCCGGCGATAGCTTTGCGCCTGTACTAATAGCATTTTTTTGGCCAACCCGTACGGCGCGTTGGTTTCCTCCGGATAGCCATTCCACAAATCCGTCTCGCGAAAAGGTGTCGGCGTGTTTTTCGGGTAAGCGCAGACAGTGCCAAGGGCGACGAATTTTTTTACGCCGCGCAGGCGCGCCTCTTCCATTAATTGCGCTCCCATCATCAGGTTGTCGTAGAAAAACCTGCCGGGACTTTTTTGATTCGCGCCAATGCCGCCGACCAGCGCCGCCAGATGAATCACCAGGTCGGGCCGCGCGTCCTCAATCAGCCGCCGGCAATTCTCTCGCTGAATCAGGTCGTAGTCGCGGCTGCGCGGAACCGTTACGTCGACATCGGGAAAACTTCGCAAGCGTTCCACGACAGACCTTCCCAGGAAACCGGCGCCACCGGAGACCAGAACCCTTCGGTAGGGAAATGTGGAGTCGAAATTCTTCATGCAAAAGAAGCCGGCCCGGTTCAATGAACTAGCTGATGCTTCTCAAGCTCCTCGGTCGCCAATATTGCTTCGTTGAACTGTTGTTCTCTGACCCACTCGATTAGTTGTGGAATGCATATGTAACGTGGCGCGGCGGCCCAAGTCAAAGACATTTGAGAGTTCACGCAACCCTATCGCGTCAAGCCGGCAACGCGTGCAGCGAAGGCCACCACATCGTCATCGTCGCCAATTAGTGTGCGATGAAGCTTGAATAACTGCGTCTCTTGATTGTTAAAGCCCGTTTCTGTCGTGAAGGCGCATGAGTAGCCGAGCGCATCCGCCCGCGTCGCAATATCATCAGTTGCCATTCCGTAGGGATACGCGAGCGGCACGCCGTTAGTCGCTACGTGATGTTCGATAGCGGTCTTTGAATCGCGCAGCTCATCCTCTACCTGGTCGGGCAAGATCTCGGTCAGTTTTGCGTGCGAGCAAGTGTGGGAGCCGAACTCGAAACCTCGTGCTGTCAACTCCTGCACTTCAGACCACGACAAGTAATCCTGATCGTCAGTGTCGCCCCAGGCTTGCGGCTTCAAACCATTCGAGGTGACACGATTTGAAATCAGGAACATCAGGGCCGGCATGTGAATTTTTTCCAGCAGAGGCGCAGCGGCGGTATAGAAGTTCCGGTGTCCATCGTCGAACGTAATCACGGCTGAATAATCCGGCAGCTGCAACTTGCCATCGCGCGCGCGCAAATAATCACGAAACGAAATAACCCGATAATTACGTCGCAGGTATTCGAGATGGCTACGAAAACGATCTTCACGCACATTCAAGCCGAAACGATCGTCAGGATGTCGCGTAGGCCGGTGCGTGACACCGTGATAACAGAGCACGACGACCTCTCGCCGTTTGCGCCAGGCCGCGAAGCGCACCACTCCCGTCCAATACAGTAATTGAAAAGCGAGTCTCTTCAAGTTTATTCGGCGCGGCGGTAGCGCCCGACATAGCCGTGGGCAAAGAAAGATCTCAGCGCTGACTTCGTTTCGTGCCAACGCTCAAACGGCGTATTGAGGCGCATGCATAAATCAGGCGCAAGTCGCGTCAGCGGATAGGCTAATGGCGTGAAATTGTATTGCGAGCCGCCATCCGGGATTAGTCCAGCGCGTTCGGCAGCGCGATCGAGTTCGGCGGGTTGCAAACACAGCCGCGGCAGCAAGTCGCCGGTCGCGAATCCCGCTGCCCGGGCCAGCCAACGAAGGGGCGTAGCGATGGAAACCATGGTCTTGTCGATGTGCCGCCGCTTTGGAATCGTAATCACGGCAATCCCACCGGGTTTCAGCACGCGCGAAATCTCCGCCAGCGCTTTATCGGGCGATGAAAGATATTCAATCACCGCCATCGCCAGAACTTGATCGCAAGAAGCGTCGGGCAAGTCGATATTCTCAATATCGCCTTGTTTGAAATTCACGTTTGGAATATGACCGAACTTCTGGATTGATTCAGCGATCATCTCCGGAGAAAGATCGCGTCCTTCAAAACTTCCTCCGCGCTCCAGTACGGCATTAACCATTACGCCGGGTCCACATCCCACATCAAGCACGCGGCCGAGCTTCTGGGGCAAGAGCTCGAGCACGCGCGCCCGTCGCACATGAAAGTGGTACGACTTGCCGTCCGTGACCGCGTACAGTTGCGACCAACCGCGATTGAGCGACAGCTTGTCGAAGTGTTCGACAACGGACGGTGCAGAACTTTGGGAAATCTCACTACTCATTTGTTCAACCTACGACTTGCTGCGCGCCACCTTTTCGTAAATTTGCGTCAAGCGATCTGCCGCGCTTTGCGGCTGAAAGCGAGCCAGCGCCGTCTGCCGCGCATTGTCAGACAATTGTTTTCGCCGTTCAGGATCTGCCAGCAATTCGCAAACCGCAGCAGCCATCGCTTCCGCATCAGCCGGCGGGACTAGAATACCGTTTCTTCCACTTTCCACGAACTCGGGAATCGGACCCGCCGTCGTGGCCACGCAGGCACAGCCGGCGGCCATTGCCTCAATCAAAGCGATGCCCAGTCCTTCATAGAGCGAAGGAAAAACAAATACATCGCACGCGCGTAAAAAATCGGTCACATCGCGCCGGGTGCCGAGGATATGAAAATGATCGGCGACGCCGCTGCGGTTCGCCTCGCTCTTCAATTGTTCATGCCAGGCGGGATCGGTTGTCGCGCCTACGGATACCAGGTTGGTCTGCGGGTACTTCTCGATAATTTTCGGCAGGGCGCGCAGTGCGTGAATCAATCCCTTTTGCGGCGACAACCTCGCGACGTTCAGCAGGATGATCGCGTCCGGCGGCAAACCCAATTCGCGCAGCACCTCTGCGCGATCTTTCTCGGGCGCAGCTGTTAACGCGCTTACATCAATCGGATTGTAAAGCAGGTCTATCTCGTCCAACGGAAACTTCAAATGACGATTGGCGCTTTGCCGTACGTATTCGCTGACGGCAATCAAACGCTCGTTGCCGACTCGAGCCGTCCATCGATCTATGCCCTTCGCGATCCGCCGCTTCGTCAAACTGACGCCCGCGCCATCAGACCATGCCGGCGCTTCATGATCGGGATTGTGCACTGAGCTAACCACCGGCACACCTGCCAGCCGTCCGCCGACGCGCGCGACCACGTTCGCGGCCCAAAGATGGCTGTGAATTACGTCGGGCCGATTCGCGCGTAACCAACCTGAAAACTTCTTGATTGCTTTCGGCAGACTGCGTGGCCCGTCACAATCAAGACTGAACACCGGCACACCTAGTTCGCGAATCGGCTCCAGCCAATGATTCGCGCGCGCATAGACTGTGAAGACGGTGCTGCGCACGCGCGCCGGATCGAAGTGCTTAAGATTCGTGTACAGCAGACGCTCTGCGCCACCCGGCCCAAGAGCCTCAATCAGGTGCACAACGTGCAGTGCTGCCATCGTCGTCTGGTGAGCGATGATTTGCGGTGTAACTTCGCGCGCAGGAACAACCATGAATTAATACTGATTCGTAGTAGCACGGGCCGCTCTGGCCGTGCAAGTGCCGGCATCTGAGAGTGGCCGATTTTAGTCGCGCTTTCGCCCGCAAAAAAATATCGATTGCCCCACAACCCTCCGTGGTAGGGAGGCATCTCGGTTGCTGCCCGCCGGCGCTTGAACGCCGCGATCGCCGCCCATCTTCTCAGCAGTGTGAAAGAGTTCGGCGTATTCGCTGCTGTACATTTTCTTCAGCATCTCAGGCGAGGGCATCGGCTCACAAAAGAGCGCACCACAACCGGCGCATTCACGATACTCGAACACTTTTCCGTCGTACTTGATTGAGCCGATCCACGATTCGCGCGAATCCTGATGTTTGCAGAGTGGACAGCCCATGGAATTTTAAAGTTAACGCAGGAGTTTCTCACCCATGATGGGTGGCCGAACCGGATTCTCTACTTTGTTCGCTTGATCCAAGGATCGCCAGGCCCTCTTGAAAGCCTCGGTAGATAGCGCCGGCCACTGCCCAACGATACAGACGCCAAAGCACCGGCGGCCATGGAAGAACGCGCTCGCAGACTTCACTCAGGCCGATAAGGACGGTCTGGCCTGCGGGCCTTCCTATCATCTGCTTCAAGCGTTTTTTAAGACGCAGCGAAAACGGATCTGTCCTGGCATTAGGTGGTGAATTTTTTTTGACCAGCTCCTGACGAGGATATTCATCTCCATATTTCCGCCAAAAAAGCGGCTCGGTTTGTGTATAGAGACGATTACGCCGGCAAAAATCGCGAAGAGTTGATCCCGCCCAATCGTTGTGAAGCACAACGATCCCAGGGTCGAGCACCAGACGCACCCCTCGTTGCTGCGCGCGCATTAACAGTTCGCGATCTTCTCCACTGGCGACAAAAAAGCTCTCGTCGAATCCGCCCAGTGCCTCAAAATCTTTTTTCGGAAGTGAAAGGTTCGCTGTGGTGATCGCGTCTGTCTCGCTATGGGGGCCGGTTGCCGATAGTAAAGGAAAAAGCGATGCACGAAACCGGCCAAAGGGCGTCGTATCGTACTCGGGTAAAGTAGATATTTGCCCGACTACCCATGCGCCTGGGTGCGCTTGCAGAGTGTCCCAGTGATGTTTCAGAAAGTCCGGCTCGACCAGAATATCGTTGTCGATGAAAACCAGAAATTCGCCCCGCGCGTGCGCTGCGCCTTTATTGCGCGTGGCCGCAGCTCCAGGTATGTCACAATGCACCAACTCGAGGGGCACGGGATATGTCTGATTACGAACTACCGCATCCGTGTCATCGGTGCTGCGATTATTTACTACGATCACTTCCCACGGATGATCAAAACTTTGCTTTGCCAGATGTGACAGGGTGCGTTGCAACGCATCCACACGATTATGCGTAGGGATGACAACGCTGATCTTCATTGGATTCAAGCGATCTATGTCTGCTTGTGCAGGAGGAAGTTGCCTATTGCTAACCAGGCCAGCCCCGATTGATCCAGTACATGCAAGGCATCCTCAGGCCGGCTAACAATTGGATATCCGTGCAGGTTAAATGAAGTGTTTAGAACGATCCCTCGACCGGTGAGACGTTCAAACTTTTCCAGCAGATCGTAGTAGCTTGGATTCCAATCCCGGTATACCACTTGAGGTCGAATCGTCAGATCATACGGATGGCACGCCGCCCGAAACTCATTTGCCCGGTCGGTTGAATCGAATGCCATAATCATGTAGGGAGCTGCGACGTTCTTCTGGTTGACTGCATAGTCTTGCTCGCGACGATCCAGAAGCGAAGGCGCAAACGGCATCCAAAAATCGCGGGACTTTATCGCATCATTGATTAACTTAACGACTTCGGGGCGGGAAGGATCGGCAAGGATCGAACGATTGCCCATCGCGCGCGCGCCAAATTCTTCGCGCCCCTTGAACCGGGCCACGACTTCGCCACGCGCCAATAACTGCGCCACCTCGCCTTCAATGTCATCGGTCTCCTGAACCGAAACCGGCCTATCGAAGCGATAGTTGTCTATAGCTTCCCGAATCTGCGCATCCGAATACTCTGGCCCGGTATAAAAATCGCGAAGCGGCGACATACTCCGATAGTCGGCCAGTTGAGCGTAAACATTATAAGCGGCGCCCATGGCATTCGTTTCGTCACCGCAGGAAGGATAGACGAACAAGTCTGTAACTTCGGGAAGTTCCATAATGATCTTATTTAACTTCACGTTCATGAATAACCCGCCCGCAAGGGCGACTCTTCTAATTCCCGTCGCGCGAATACAGTTTTTGATCCATTGGGTAACGAATTCTTCAACGAACCGCTGCAGTCCTCCGCAGATGGCATCGAATCGCCGTAACTCAAATAAGCGTCGCAAATAATCATAGCTACCGAATGCTTCCGGCAAATCCCCCCGGCGCTTCCAAACAATCCCGTCCGCTCCATCAAATTCGAAGAGCGCCCTGAGATCTTTGAAAACTTCCTCGCTGCTCCTGGCGCCGGCGTAAGGAGCCATGCCCATCAGCTTGTACTCGTGCTCTAAAGGAACCATTCCCAGAATGCAGGTGGTCATTGCGTAAACCATGCCTATCGATTCCCACCAGTGCACCGCGGCGATCCGCTCGAGCTTGCCCGAGCGTCCGATGTTTACAGTTGCACAAAGGCTGTCACCACCGCCGTCGTTGGTAAGCACCAGTACGTCATCATCGAACTTCCCCCAGCCGTAATACGCCGCCGATGCGTGGGCGGTGTGATGCTCGACTATCATCACTTTATCTTCGGGAACGCCCAGCGCCGTTACGCCCGCGATTCGTTCGCGCCAACGATTGCGATCGCGCTTCTTCCAAAATGAAGTGGAACGATAAATGTCACGCACGCGGCCCTTATAAATCGACTCGACCAACGCCCGGCGCGCCCGATGCAATCCGGGGCTTGTTCCGTTCGTGCCGCGAAAGGCGTTAATGATCGCTTCGCGTGTGGGATAAGGAAACGGCACCGCTAAACCCGTCAAGGCCACGGCGTCGACGTCCTCTATGCGTCGTCCGCTGATGCGCAAACATTCCTGAATTGATTTGACGGGAAACCCCATCCAGTTTTTAACGCGCGTCAGGCGCTCTTCGGCGACTGCCGCGCTCAGTTGCCCATCTTCATAGGCGCAGGCTGTCGAATTATGACTGTCACTAATCCCGATAATCAGCAAATCCAGTTTCCTCTTTTGTATTGTTTACCGCGATTCAGAACTTTGAGACGAGCTGTTGGTAGAGTCGCTCCATTCGCATCATCTGGCTTTCGTAGGATCCGCTCGTCTCGACGCGCCGCTGTCCCGCGGACGCCAATCGGTTTGCCAAGACGCGGTCATTAATGAGGCGATCCAAAGCCGAGACGATTTCGCTCGTGTCATTGATATTGGCTACCAACACGGTTTTGTCAGCTTCAATGTAATGTTCATCATAGTTAGGAATATCGCTGACGACAACCGGGGTTCCGCAGGCGAGTGATTCCAACACAGACATGGGTGTGCCATCAGTGCTGGGAATTGAAATGGTCACCATTGCCAAACGGTAGTAATCTGCCATCTCGGCATGCGTAATCCCAGGCTCGAAGCGCACGCGCTTTGCGGCCACCAGATCTTCAACGATGTCGCGCACGCGCTGTTCGTAGACGTCATCTTTTGCTTCCAGCAAATAGGTAAAGACGAAATAGACATCCGGATCGTCCTCGCATAACCTGCGCGCGGCTTCGGCAACGCGGTCCAGGTTGTAAAGCGGCCGCATGAGGCGTGGACTGAAAACAACTTTGGCGTTCGGCGGCAATCCCAGGCGCTCCATCAGGTGCGATGGCCGCGGTCCCGGCGAGAATAGATCCAAGTCGACTCCGCCGTGAATCACCTCAAGCGGAACGCCGGGACGGGCATAACGCTTTACGATTGCGGTAAGTTTAGCGGACCAACAAGTCAGGGCATCCGCGTTTCTAAGAGCGAATGGAGTTAACCACCGTTCGCGTGAACTTTCAGGCTCCCAATTCTCTCCTAGTATGTCCCCGCCCATCACCGTAATTACCGCTGGGTGAAACCCACTTAGGGCGGCATACCAGGCATTAGCGCCCAGAAAATGGGAGTGCACAATATCTATTGCTTCGCGGCGCAAAACCCGTCTCAGATGGCTTAACGCGCCAATCGTGCGCCAAAATCGCTTAACGTGAAATCCATCCAACTCGCTGAGATACGTAGCGCCGGCGCTTTCCACGGCCCTGACATGCTCCGGCTCCATCGGAGCAAAGGAAATCAAAAACATTTGATGACCGCGATCGCTAAAGAACTTTAGCCCGCGATAGGTATGAACCGATCGACCATCCGCGAGGTAACAAATATGCATCGAGTTCTGGCGGTGAATGTTGAAAGCCGAGCTGATGCTATCGTACCAGCCGCCGCCGCCTTTTGAGAAAAGCCCAAGCGGCTACCAAGCCGATTGCGGCCAGGAGTATGGCAATCGGCTCAGCCGGGAGGCGAAATCTAGGCGAGCCATAGAAAAAGATGGTCTGAGTTAGGACAAGAATCGGCACTATCCACAATAACCATTGGTTTGCCCGCGACTTTCGCCAAAGCGCCAGGAACCCAACGAGCGCGGGAAAGAGAATTAGGACGTACCCGAAATTGATTTTGCGTGCCGTTCCCACCGGGTGAGTCAGGATCTCCCAGTCCAGAGGGATGAGCAAGGAAACCATCTTCGAAGGAATCAAACGAAAGAAGTAACTTGGGTTAGCGCGCAGCCGTTGTAATGTGACGTGCTCCAGATACTTCGACGCGACAACTTCACTGCCTGTTTGCGCGGCCGCGGCCACGTTAGGATCTTCCATTCCCGGCAGCGTGCCCCAGATTAGTCTGCCGTTTTTCACCGGAGGCCAATACGAGGCATAAAGCGTCAAGCCCTCTTGAGTGGCTACCGGAACGAAGCTGCGGAAGACTCGATAGTTCCGCACTGTCCATGGCGTCAACACGACGGCGAATAAAGCAGCGGCCAACACCAGCCCGGTGCAGGTCTGTTTCCAATCCATCGACTTACGCTTGAATGTGACTATGAGAAGTCCCGCCCCGAGCAAAACTGGCAAAACGAGGTTGCCACCACGAACGAGTGTATTTAGAGCCGCGACTACGCCGAATATCGCGAGCCACATTACGCGGCGCGACCTCAAATACATCGCGACACTCCACAGCGTGACGAGCGTCAACCAGAGTGAGAGATTCTCTGACAACAACAATCGCGGCAGCCATACCAGTCCCGGATAAATTGCGGCGACCGCCCCGGCGATGACAGTCTCTGTGTAACTGAGGATCGTCGAGGCAAACAACATCAGCGTCAAAACTGTGAGTGTGCCGACGATCGCTTGAAACAGTGCGGCGGCAGAAATACTCGGTCCCGTCAGGCGATAGATGAATGAGAGAAACAGAGGATAGCCGGGGGGTCGCCAGGCAGTTTGCCGGCCGGCGGCATTGACGTAACCATGGCCGTCGGCCAGCGCCGCGGCAAGCTGATGGTAATCCGCGGGATCGCCAACCGGTGTCTCCGGCTGCAACAAAACTGCGCCGCTGCGCAGCCCCAGCGCGGCTAGCAAAATGATCGTGAAGACAAAAGCGCGATGCTGAAATCTACTTGTGGGGGAAGATCGTATCTCGGAAACTGTATGACCCATTCGCAATCACGTGCCGGAATCGTTTGCGACCCTGAGCTTAAGTTTGTCAGTCGCTTTGTCCTCAATGGCGCCTGGTTCTGAGGCGCCAATCCGCTCGACTTTTGGGATCTCTCGAAACGACGACGATAGGCTGCAGAAAAGATTGAAGCGGAACACGAGCCAGAATGCCTGCAGGCCATCTCGAATCCCGATCTTTTTTCCTTCCTCATAGGTGCGGCCGTAATAGCTAATCGGAACCTCATAGATGGCGCAGCCGAGTTTAGCGACCTTCGCAGTGACTTCAATCTCAAACCCAAAGCCGCTGGATTTGATGATCATGTGGCGAATGATCTCGCCACGAAACGCTTTATAACCTGTCTCGACGTCGGTCATGTTGAGATTAGTCAACATGTTCGAGCTGAACGTCAGCACTTTGTTGGCAACGAAATGGTAGAAGTAAAGAACGCGCGTCGCTTTGCGAACGAGAAAACGTGATCCGTACACAACATCAGCGTGGCCCTGAAGAATGGGTTTGATTACTTCGGGGATTTCGTCGGAATCGTATTCCAGGTCGGCATCCTGGATGATTACGATATCGCCGCGAGTCATCGCGAAGCCGGTCTTCAGAGCTTCAGTTTTCCCCGCGTTCTTCTGATGCGAGACAACCCGAACTTGGGGATATTTTCCAGCCAACTCTTGCGCAATTTCCAGGGTGCCGTCGCGCGAGCAGTCATTTACTACGATGATTTCCAGCAAGTGAGGGAGACCCAGAAGCTTCTGCACGACAAAACGCAGCGTCCGTTCTTCATTGAACGCCGGGATGACCACAGATAAGCAAGCCTGGTTTTGATCGTTCATCGTATTACTGACGGCGCGAGAGCGTCACGCCTGGTGGATCGTTTTATCTTTGCCCACCAATTGTCGCAAATGCCACTCGACGCGGTAAAGAAAGTGGCGACTCAAAAAATTAAAACCGCGCGGAGTGACCGCCATTAACAATTTTTGAATCGAGGTAACCGCGCCCGCTTTGTCCAATTGCGACAGCTCTCCCAGGAATTTGCGTGCTTCCGGCAGATTGTCTTCATCGATGAGCGCCGTGATCAAGTCGCGGTACAACCCTCGCAATCGTGTTCGTTTCTCTGCTTCAGAAAAGTGGCTTTCGTCTATATGTCGTTGCACGACTCTCAGCATCGGCCGCAGCCAAGCGCTGTCTTTGCTCGTGCTCGCCGCAAGGTGACGACGATAGCGAAACAGCTTTTCATCTAAGCCATAAAATAGTGCTCCCGACTTGGCCGCCCGCAACCACAGGTCATAATCCTCGCAGCTCTGATATGCGGGCGATTCGTCAAACCAGCCGGCTTTCAAAAAAGTCTCCCGCCGCATTATGACAGAAGTGACGGGAACGGTGTTTCGCCACAGCAACATCTCGAACATGTGCGCGCCATCAGTTCGGCCCAAGGTCGCCGGACAAATTTTTGCCTGGGCATGCGAATCGTCGCCGTGGAAAATATAACCGCTGCTGTAAACAACGTCCGCCGTGGTTTCTGACAGCGCCTGAACCTGAAGCTCGAGCTTTTTCTCCAGCCACAGATCGTCAGCATCAAGAAATGCAAGCAAGTCACCGCGCGAATTTTTGATTCCGGTATTACGCGCTTTCGCCTGTTTCCCGTTCGGCTGAGCGAAAGACTTGATGCGCGCGTCTTTGGCCGAAAACTCATGAACGACTGCGGCTGTGTTATCGGTTGAGCCGTCGTCAACCACAATCAATTCCCACTGTGAATAGGTCTGAGCAATGACAGACTGCATCGCCGCGCCGATGTATTTCTCGGCGTTGTATGCCGGCATGATGACGCTGATAAAAGGAGTGGTTTCCACGAAGAGTTTTTCCAGCGCTGGCAGAGCCCTACGCTAACTCACGTCATGCCCGCGCGGTTGAGCATCAGGAGTTGCTCAACCGTGTCGACGGCGTACCACTTCTTGGGATAAACGGACGAAACCATTAAAGCCTGTGACGCGATAAGTTGATTCCATACGCCATAAAAATTCTCAGGCTCTTCCGTTAATCTGTTAACTTGCCGCGGATTCAGGATTTGAATTCCGGAACAGTAGATGTCCGTTTTCTTGCTGCGGCTAATCTCGTTAACGACGTGATCGTTCCGGAAAACATAATCGCCGTCCAGCCCTTCTACCGGGCGTACGGGCACGAGCATGCATGCCGGATCGTTGAGCGCGTGATAGTTCTGTTCGATCAATTCAAAATCCAAATCAACAACATTGTCGCAGGTCAGCACGTAAACCGGCTCATCCAGCGTGCTGAGAACGGTGTTGTAAAGCCACCAGCAATTGCCTTTCCCTTCGGTGTTGAAGACCGAGCTGGCGCCGCATTCGATTACGTGTTGGGCGAGCATCGCGCCTTTGTATCCCACGGTAATGTGAATGTGGGGTAACCGTTGTGCCAGACGAGCAACGGCTTGCGCAATTAGCGTCGAGCCGTTGAAAGGCGCCATCGGCTTGGGAATGCTGCTGGTCAACGGCATCATGCGCAGGCCCCGGCCGGCAGCCATGATTACCGCGTGGCGTATCGAAGTCATGAGGCAAATCCCCTCGCCGGCGGATTGTTAATAATCTTCAACACCTCGTCATCCGACAGACGTTCAGCCTCGTCCGAACAAAGGGGAGCAGGTAACGGATGCGCGGATATCTCGTTGAAGCTGATAACGTAATGCTGCGCTCCATTAAACTCTTTTGATTCGGTATGAATTAATTCCGGCGCGCCGATCAAATACTCGTGAGGTCGTTCTCCTGGACGTCCCTCGATCTGTTTCCATGATCCGCCCTTGTGACTAATCCATAATTCCAAAATATCGCGAATGCGTGCTGCCTTCATCGCGCGCGATACGACTCGGCCCTGCAAAGTATCAATGTTATCGATCGCCGTTATGACCAGATTAGCCGCTTCAGTTACATCGGAAAAATACCGGGTCATGTCGGGCCCGGTACTGCCGATAACTCCCGTGCTGTCGTGCATGCGCTTCCAGATGGGAAAGACTGAACCGGTAGACCAGGCAATGTTCCCGTGACGAACACAGGCAAAGCGCGTAGCTGATTTTCCATTCATCGCACAAAAGAGCCGTTCCATCAGCGCTTTCGTCAACCCGTAGGTATTCCCCACCGGGGGAGCGGCTTTGTCTGTTGACATGCCGATGACTGTTTCGGCGCCACGCTCCACTGCTACTCGCGCGATGTTTTGCGAGCCCAGAATGTTGACATCCAGACATTCCATCGGCTGTCGTTCAGAAAGATCGACATATTTCGTTGCGGCCGCATGCACGACGATGTCGGGGCGGGTTTCTGAGAACACGTCGCGAACTGATTCAATGTTCGACACATCCAAAGGTAGAACTTTGCAGCCGGTGAGTTCCTCAGTATCGCGGTTTAGATTGTTATTTCGCGCGGCCAATACAACGTGGAATCGTTCTTTCAATAACACGCCTAGATGTTTTCCGAGAAAGCCCGTGCCGCCCGTGATCAGAACAGTTTGTTTGGACATGTTTATGAGTTCTGTTTTCTGGTTTCGCGCGCCACCTGCTCATACATCTGGACTACGAGTGGCCGAACGACCGATTCGCTGAGACGTTCGCGGGCGACTTGGGCGTTCAACTCAGCCGCACGATTGACAAGGTCGTCGTCCGTCGCCGCACGGTGTATCGCCGCGGCCACCTCAGCCGGATCTTCCGGCGGCACCATCAGCACGCCTTCGCCACACCGAACTAATTCACACAGGCAACTTGTATCTGACTGAACCGGAAACGCTCCCATAATCAATGCTTCCAGTGCTGATGTACTCAAGCCGTCGCTAATGC
>DATNEI010000063.1:0-36092 GCA_035606795.1 Pyrinomonadaceae bacterium | reverse complement strand
ATTCGGCGTCACCTTTGAAGTAAGCGTTGTGATGCCGGAAGTTGGGACTGACAACGCTGTAAGCTTCGTCCAGTTTGCCGGTGGCGGCGTTCTTCAGGAATGAAATCGCGATGTCTTTTTGGTTCATAATTGCACCTCATTACAGAACCGCGAGCGGTAGGGAGCGGGATAAAGATTCAATAACCTTAAAGGCGGTTCGATTTGCGCCAGGCCAAGTAGACGCGTGAGTCCGCTCGCTACCGCTCGCGGTTCTGTAACGCGCTATGGCGCCGGCTCAGGCGCGAATTTCGCGAGGAGATGCGCCGATAGATCCGCGACCTTGACGCGCTCCTGTTCCCAAGTGTCGCGATCGCGCACGGTGACGGCTTCGTCTTCCAGCGATTGATGATCGACGGTGACGCAGAAGGGCGTGCCGATTTCGTCCTGGCGCGCGTAGAGCTTTCCGATTCCACCCGTGTCGTCGTACACCGCGCGCAGGACCGGTTGCAACGAACGCTTGATCGCTTTCGCCATGCCCACGATCTCAGGTTTGTTCTTCGCGAGTGGCAGCACCGCGACCTTAATAGGAGCCATCGAATGCTGCAGCTTAAGGATGACGCGCGTCTCGCCTTTGTCATTTGTCTTTTCTGAATAGGCATCCATCAACAGCGCGAGCACCGTGCGATTAACTCCGCCCGCGGGTTCAATCACGTACGGATAGAACCGTTGCTTTGTCTGCTCGTCAAAGTACGAAAGGTCTTCGGTCGAGTCAGGATTCAAGCGCTTTCCTTCCGCGTCTTCAGGCTTCTTCGAATGAGTCTTCAAATCAAAGTCGGTGCGATTGGCGATGCCCATCAACTCGTCCCATTGGCGCTCTTCCTCTTCCCGTTCGGGAAAGAAGCGATACTGGATGTCGACGGTGCGCTTGGCGTAATGCGCGAGTTCCTCTTTTGGCTGTTCGTAAAACCGCAGATTCGCTTGCGAAATACCGATACTCTGAAACCATTGATGACAGGCGTCGATCCATTCTTGATGCGCCGCTTCGTCTTCGCCGGGTTTGACGAAGTATTCCATCTCCATCTGCTCGAACTCGCGGGTGCGAAAGATGAAGTTGCCGGGCGTGACTTCATTACGAAACGACTTTCCGATTTGCGCCACACCGAAGGGCAGCTTGCGCCGGCTCGTGTTGAGTACATTGAGAAAGTTTATGAAGATACCCTGGGCAGTTTCGGGACGCAGATAGACGAGTGAGTTCGGATCGTCTTCACCGGTCGCGCCCACATGAGTACGGAACATCGTATTGAAAGGGCGTGACTCAGTAAGGTTTTTTGAACCGCAATTCGGACACTTGCCCTCTGCCAGCTTGTCAGCGCGCAGACGAGTCTTACATTCTTTGCAATCAACCAGGGGCTCGTTGAATGTGTCAATGTGGCCTGAATACTTCCAGACCAAACTATTCAGAATGATCGACGAATCCAACCCTTCAATGTCATCGCGTTCGTAAACCATCCAACGCCACCAGGACTGCTTGACGTTGTTGTAAAGTTCGATGCCCATCGGGCCGTAATCCCACGCGCTCCCGAGGCCGCCGTAAATTTCCGAGGATGGATAGACAAAGCCGCGACGCTTCGCGAGCGAGACGATAGTTTCAATGTTGGGTGCAGACACGGACTGATGAATGGTAAAACGTGAATTGAATTTAGAAGAACGAGCGGCGAGTGTAGCAGAAATTAGCCGCGGATTAACGCGGATGACACGGATTAATAAGACCAAAGGTATGAGTAGTCGGCCATTCGGTCGTCTCTTCTTGTTCTGATTCGCGTTTATCCGCGTGCATCCGCGGCTAATAACAAAACAAAAACCACCCGCACTCGCAGGTGGTTCTCACTTGTCCTAAAAAGGCTGACGGGCTGCTGATAATCCTGCGAGGCTCCCCCTAACCTCTGCAGGCCGTCATCAGCAGCCCTGCCTTTTTGCTCTGCGACCGCCTTGGCAACTCTGTTCCCCCGAAAGAGCCGCCGTCGCTCAAGATGGGAAGCACCTCCCCCAAAGCACCTACCAACTGTTTGTCTCAGAGCCTGACCCGAATTACCTACCTTCTGCCTTTTTTAGTCGGTCTGGTTTTAGCAACGGTTGTGCCATCACCCTCCTAATGATCGATTTCGTTGATTGCTTGAGAAAATTAGGTGGGCGCGAGATTCGTGCCCCTTCTGTTGCATTCACGTTGTAAGTCTTCGATACAGGTGCGCCGGGCTTTTGCACTAAAATCACTCGGCACCTTTGTGAGGGGTTCGCCAACCGTGCGCCTATCTATCGTGGTACCCGCGTCCCGCCCTGAAGAACACGGACAAGATGGCCACTACGCCTATTTCGATTCGAAAACTATATTTCCGCCAATCACAGTCATTACGCAGCGGGTTTTCAGGATGTCCATTTCGGGAATCTTCATGATGTCAGCCGATAGCACCGTCAGGTCAGCGAGCTTGCCGACTTGGATCGAACCGCGCAGATTCTCTTCGAATGCGGCATAAGCCGGCCAAATCGTAAACATCTTCAGCGCCTGCGCCCGCGTGACCTTCTCTTCCGGATGCCAGCCTTCGCCAGAGAAGCCGCGAATGTCTTTGCGCGCGACGGCTGCATAGAATTCAATCATCGGCTCGCCGCGTTCTACCGGCGCATCGGAACCGCCGGGGATGACCACGCCCGTTTGCAAGAGACTCTGCCACGCATAGGCGCCTTTCAAGCGTTCGAGTCCGAGACGGCTGGGCGCAAAGTGCAAGTCGCCAATCGCATGCGATGGCTGCATCGACGGAATGATCCCCAGTTTCGCGAAGCGCGGGATGTCCGTGGGATTAATAATCTGCGAGTGCTCGTCACGCCAACGAGGACTCGCGATCTTCCTTTGCCCCGCAGGGACAGCCGTCAGAGCTTTCTCGTATTCGTTGAGAATGAATCGATTTGCCCAGTCGCCGATCGCGTGGGTTTCAACCTGAATTCCTTTTTGCAGGGCTTCTTTCAACATCGGCAGTAAGTCTTCTTCTTTGACACGCAGAAACCCCACATTAGGCTTCATCGTCCCGTCCGGCTCTTTGATTTCCGGCACGTCGCTGTATGGCTCGAGCAACGCTGCACCGCGCGAACCCAGCGCGCCATCGGACACCACCTTGATCGTGCGCAAGTTGAAATGATTGTTGAAGCCCTCAATGATCGGACCTTCTTTGAGCAGTCGATTTGCTTCCGGTCCCGGACCATAAACAGCTTTGTAGATGCGAATCTTCAGCTTTCCTTCGCCATAGAGTTTTTTGTAGAGCTCGACATCGTGATAACTACCGCCGGGATCCTGCACCTGCGTCCAACCCAGCATGATGCTGCGTTGATCTGCGAGCATGATTGCCTGCTCTGTATTTCCTTCGCCGGCAGAAGGAATGTGCCGGGAAACAAAACTCTGCGCGTTGTCGAGCAGCATTCCGGTGGGCTCGCCGGTTTCTTTGTCACGAAGAACCTGTCCGCCGAAAGGATCTTTAGTTTCCTTGGTGACGTCGCCAATCTTCAACGCCGCGCTGTTGGCAACCGCGCCGTGACCGTCCGCACGCGTCAGGAACACCGGGTTGTTTGGTGCAATCTTGTCGAGGTCCCAACGCGTGGGAAAAACCGGAGGCGTCCAAAACGTTTCGATCCACCCGCGGCCCGTCACCCATTCACCGGGCTTGGCCTGATCGATGCGGGCTTTCACCTTTGCCAAAAAATCCTGAAGGTTAGTGATGCCTTCCAGATTCAGGTTCATCTCGCGCTGGCCCACGCCGATGAAGTGATAGTGCGCATCGGTCATACCGGGCAGCACGGTTGCTCCGTGCAGATCGACTACGCGGGTGTTCGCGCCCTGATACTGCTTCGCGCCCGTATTCGTGCCCACATACACAATGCGGTCGCCCTTCACCGCGATGGCTTCTGCCTGCGGTTGTCGATCGTTGGCGGTGTAGACGTTGCCGTTGGTAAAAATGGTATCGGCAGGCGCGACCTTTGTTTCTGCCGTGGAAAACGTCAGCAACAATAAGCTAAGAATAAGCAGGTGAATTTTCATGGCGTTGTGTAAACGAAAAACCAGGCTTTCGGAAAGCGGCAAACTTATATCACAACAGAAAAGCCTGAAGAATTCATTTCCGATGTTGGCTTCAATTTAGAAGTGGCACGGGCGTCCCGCCCGTGAAAGTCACGCGCAAGATGCGCGTGCCACTTACTGACCTGGCGCGGCCTTCTTAATCAGTTCTTGATAGGCGGGTTCCTTCCGTAGTGATTCGAAGGCGGGGGTGGTCTTGATCAGCTCGATATCAGTAAGACCTTTTTCCACTGCCGTTTTCAGTGCTGCAAGAGATTTCTTTCTGTCGGAATTCGAAGCATACGCAACCGCCAGGTAATAAAAACCGCCCGCCCGCTCCGGCGAGACCTCAGTCGCCAGCTCGAATGAGCGTGCCGCAGCTGCGTAACGCTTCTGGGTTTCGAGGAGATTAATTCCGCGCTCAATGAAGTTGATGTAAAGGCCGCTGGTAACGCGACGGGCCACGCGGCGTTCGCTGGAATCACTTGCCGCACTCGCAGCCTTGTGCAGGTCACTGAATATGGTTCGAAGTTCGCCTTTTGCAGACCTCTTCAGATCATTGTCCAAATCGCCCACATCACTGTTTGCATTTCCCCGCGGGTCGGGCATGCCGGACGCAGTGCTGCGTGATGGCGCCTCTTCATCGGACAAGCTTGCGCCTCCGTCCTGCGTCTGCAGCAAATGATAAATCTGGCTTTCGAGGTCGCGTTGTTTCTTGATCTCTCGCGCTTCGTTGCGCTGCGCAGTCTTGACCTCAGCCTTTGCGGCCAACGAAACCACTTGCCGTTCGGCTGCGGCCACGTCACGCAGAGACTTGAACGCCTTGGCCGCGGCGTCGTAGACCTGATACGCGTCATAAAATTGGCCGGCAGCCTCAAACTTGTGCGCCTCGGCCATTCGTTTTTCCCAAAGCAGCGCGATCAATTTCTCGTCGCGCGCGCGCGGGCCGTTGCGCATCGCCTGCAACTCCATCCATTCGATGGCTTCAGTCGCGGCGTCTGCGGGCGGCCATTCGTGACGTCCCGCAAAAACCTTGAGTTCGTGGTTGACGCCGGCTTTTGCCAGTGCCTCTTCAAGTGTCTTCACTTCGGGAAAATTGAAGTCGTCAATCCCGGCCAGCCCGAAGTAGGCGAAGTGAACAGCGGCCGAGGGCGCAACTCCAATGGGAAACCCTGCGCCCGCGCCAATCACGCCCGCCGCACAGTCACAGCTGAGCGCAACTGCCACCGCCGCGCGCGCCCCTCCCGAAAGGCCTGCGAAGTAGACTCTGCGATCGTCGATCGAAAAGCGCTGATGCACATCGCGCCACATGGCATTGACGGCTTCAGTTGTGTGTTCGCGCGCGCCATTACGCGATTGGTTTGAACCGACGACTATCCACCCGTATTGCTCGGCGGCATCTTTGAAATGCTCCACCGGGGTTTTGCCGTGCGCACCTGGATCCAGAGCAAACAAAATCGGCCAGGGCTTTTCCGGCGTGTAGTTCGACGGCAAGTAAAGGGCGTACGATTGTTCACGGTTATCAGCACAAACGACACTCGGGATGATTTCACCCTTCACCGGCGATTGACTGGCCGATTGCGAAGAAACAGCCGCCGAGGCGAGCATAACGAAAATAAAAGTGCGCCCGATCGCGATCAGAACCTGTAGCTGCCGATTAACGTGAAACATTGATGATTAATTCGTTAGATGCGCATTGACTATAATTGATTCACTGCGAATGCTGACAATCTGAATTGGATTTCGAAGGAGAGACTATGCGCGTTTCCAGCCTGGATTTAAACACCGCTCAGGGAGCGACGACCGCTTACGTCGACCGTCCGGAGCAGGATACGAACACCGCTGTGATTCTGATTCACGAGTGGTGGGGCATCAATCAACACATACGTGACCTTGCGAACCGTTACGCCGGCGAAGGCTACAACTGCGTCGCACCTGATCTTTATCGCGGGCGAATTGCGCGCGATGCTGAAGAAGCCTCCGCAATGATGCACGCACTCGCGATCGAAGACGGCATGGAGACGATGCGGAAAGCAATCGCTGCCGCACGCACCGCGTTTGGATTTGAAGAGTTCGTTATCACCGGCTACTGCATGGGCGGCACGTTTGCGTTGCGCGCGGCTTGCGACATTCCTGAATTGAAAGCAGCGGCGCCTTTCTATGGCGACATTCCGGAAGAAAGTGTCTTGAAGAGTTTGCAGGTGCCCACGCTTTTCATTGCGGGCAAGCGCGATGCGTGGATCAATCAGGAAAAGGTGAACGGCTTGAAGGAAGTCGCCGCCAAATACAATTTGCCGGTCGAGACTGTTAGTTACGATGCTGACCACGCGTTCTTCAACGACACGCGGCCGGAGGTTTACAACGCGGAAGCTGCGAAGGACGCCTGGCAAAGAGTGCTCGAATTTTTCAAAAAGCACACTTCTGCCGAACAGCAGGAAGCGGGGCGGCCGGCTACGTTTCCGTAATTTACGATTGTTTAGAGGAGGGCTACCGCCCTCCCGGTCGTTTGATTTGGCGGACGGTGGCCCGCCTCTAAACGTTCACATGATACTGCAATGTCCCAGCTGTGGTGCCAAGAACCGCGTTGACGAACGCGCTGCAGCAAAGCAGCGACCGGTCTGCGGAAGATGCGGTACCGCTTTGCCCGCTAAGCTGCCGGACAACCAGCCGCATATAGTCACGGACGAGACGTTTGCCGATGACGTCATCGAGGCTTCCTCATCGCGGCCGGTGTTGGTTGATGCATGGGCCGAGTGGTGTGGCCCGTGTCGAATGATCGCGCCGATTCTCGATCAGTTAGCCGCCGAATCCGCTGGACGATACAGAATCGCGAAGTTGAACATCGACGAGAACCCGCGCATTGCCGCTCAATTCAGTATTCGAAGTATTCCTACTTTGCTGATTTTTAAGAATCGCAAGCTCGTCGATCAGATCGTCGGAGTTCAACCAAAACCCGCCATCACCGCCCGCTTGCACGCACATCTTTAGCGAGGTACTCGTTCATCCAACGTCACAACATCCATTGATGCCGATTGTCGTAATAAGCCGGCGAGCGATCCGGAAAGCGCTGCTTATATTTTTTGTAACGTTCGTGCCAGTAGTCATAACGTCGATCGGATGATTTCAATTTTTTGTGCGGAATTGCGCGCAGGTGATCTTCGATCTTGTGCATGTTCCGCGGATTGAAACGCCAGTCGTAATTGCCGAGGTCGTAGAGACTCGTGAGGCCGTAACCCTTGATTCGTCCGGTCATATCGATGTAAGGGTCGAAATAGCTCCAGACCAGCTCACGCAAAGTGCGGAAGACCGGCTTGCGGCCATGCAAGCCAATGTCGCGCGATCGCGCAATCGATCCCCACCGCCCGCCTCTCTGAAAAACAAAGATTACGTGATCGAGCAAGTCCCACGATTCGACATCCAGCAGCAACGGCGGATATCCGTGCTGCTCAAGAATGACCGCCGCGGAAATGCACGCTTCGAGACAATGCGCTTCGTTTCTCTTCACGACTTCGCGAAACGAACGCATCGTGCCGCCCTGCCGCTCCCAGTTGTAAGGCATTTGCGTCAGCCAACGTTGGACCTTCGCCGGCGTGTTCAGTCGTTGGAGTAGTTTCCACTCTTTCGCGGTGAAAGCGTTCTTCGCCGGCGTGCAAACCATGGGGCGTAAATAGCAGACGCGTCCGGGAAACGCAAAAAATTCCGCCGGCGCTGCCGACCGGCCCGTTGAAGAAATTGCCGTGACTTATCGCTCGCCTTGGTTTACTTTTACGGCCCTGACTGACGACCAAACTCCCGAATAAAGAAATCACACGGGGATTGACAATCTCGCGCGTTCAGATTTGCGGAATTGGTACGACCGCAAGGCTGACGAGAAGAAAGACGGAGGAGACATATGCGCTTATCCTTGTCCATGCTTGCCGTCGTAGTAATCGCCTTAACAGCACACAGCGCTACGACTTCACCGGTAGTCCCACCGTTCGAAGTGACGGGGGTTACGCTCACAGCCACCAGCCAAACCTCTGATCGATGCCCAACGACGATCTCTTTCTCGGCGACGATTACATCTAATAGTCCGGGCACAGTCACCTACACGTTACTGCGAAGCGATAAGTTGGTTTCGCCGCGACAAACGATTGTATTTGAAACGGCCGGAACACAGACTATCGGCTGGGCAAGAGTTGTGAATGGACAAAGCGGCGCCACGCGTGCAGGTTGGCAGCAAGTCGAGATCGTGGCTCCAAATTCCGTCTTGTCGATTCGCGCGGAATATACCGTGACTTGTTCTAACACGCAGGAGCAAAGCGAGCCGTTTCAAGGCGTCCGCAACCAGTATTACGTTGCTCCGCGGCGATATCCGCTTAACTCTACCGACGAGCTTCCGCTGTTTAGCCCGGTAAGCAATGTCGCAGCCTCGGCGTCTGCTACTTCCGCGCTCCCGGCTGCGGCGGAACCGCCGGCCGAACCGGAAGGAAACAGTTGCGGGTGGTACTCAGCTGGTCCTACTAACATAAACGGCCGTATTACCGACATCGCGATCGATCCGCAAAATAATCAGCATGTTTTTGTCACGTCGGTCGGCGGGATTTGGCGATCGGTGGATGGTGGCCGGCGCTGGGAACGCGTGTCTGACGAATTTCTGACTGCCGTTTCGGCATCGATTGCTGTCAACCCTCGTAACAGTAACGAAGTACTGGCCGGCGCGGGAGAGCCCAATTATCACCGGTCCACCTCACAGAATGGAATCTGGCGAAGTCTTGCCGGTGGCCAACGCGGATCGTGGACAAACGTCAGCGGCCCGGAGCTTACCGGCGCCATTATTTACCGGCTCAAATTTGATCCTCTGGCGCCGAATAACGTGTATGCGGCAACCAGCGCCGGCGTCTACATCGGCACGCGCAATGCCGGCGATAACTTCGATTGGACGTTGCTCGGGAACTTTCGCAGCTACGCGATGGATCTGGCGGTCGACTTTTCGGCAGTGCCCCGTAAGATTTATGCGACGGTCCTGGGATCGAATGGTAACGCCGGCGGTATCTGGAAATACGATGGGGCTGCGTGGAATAGGCGCGATAATGGAATTGACACTACGTTTGCCCGGACCGGCGCGCTCGCGATCTCTGCTTCCAACCCCAATGTTCTTTATGCCAAGTTTGAATGGTTTAATCCAAACGACGAGAAGGATCCTCGAAACGGAAGCCTGTTGGGTATCTACAAAACGACAAGCGCCGCTGAGCAAACTTCGCAGCCGGCCTGGAACAACTTACCCGCGGCGTCAATAGTTAATGACTGCAGTTATCACTGGTACAACAGCGTAATCGAAGTCGATCCCACCGATCCTGATATTGTTTACGCTGGCGGCCTGGACTTATACCGCTCGGATAACGGGGGGGCTAATTGGACCAAAGTCTCCGCCGGGAAAGACACTTCTTTCCGCGTAGACCTGCATCCCGACCAGCACGCCGTCGCATTCGATCCTCAGAACAGCAAAATCGTTTTTGTCGGCGGTGATGGAGGCATTTTCAAGAGCGGAGACACCTCTGCACAGCTGTGGCACTGGAACAATATCTCGCACGGGATGGTGATGACTGAGTTCTATAAGATCACTTCGCAACAGGCAACGGCGACCTTACTCGCCGGGGGCTCGCAGGACAACGGGATCGAAATTACGTTTGGGAATCGCACCTGGTATAACCCGCAGGGCTGTGACGGCGTTGACGTCGCGCTCGACGCGCGCAATGGCGACACGCTCTACGCCAACTGTAACTGGGGAGGATGGATGTACCAATTCACCAACCCGATTCCTCAAGCTCTGGGTGGCGGCGCAACAATCGACTGGCATGCGCCGGCTTCAACGATCGTCGGGCAGCCGCTGATAACAGATTCCGCACTCTCGGGCTCAGCGTTAGCAGTCGGCACAACCGAGATCGCCCCGAACCGCTACATCACGCAATTGATTAAGACGACTGACAACCTTAACTGGATGACGATGAACACACAGTTTCCCGACAAACTAGTTACAACTTTCATTGCGGCTGCTCCGTCTTCATTTTTTCAGGCTTACTATGTCGGACTGGTTCCTCGCAAAATTACTGACCCACTCACGCCCCCCGAAATATGGCGGACTGAAGACGGGGGTCGCACGTGGGTAAGCGCGAGCACCGGTCTTCGTCCTGAGCTGCGGCCCAACAATTCTGCGGTGGATTATCTCGATGCTCGCCGAGCCTTTCTCGCGGCGGGTGGAGAAGCTGGGGGTGATGTGTATTTGACGCGGGACGGCGGCGCCAGCTGGCAATCTCTTTTTGGACCAGGCGACGCATGGCTGCGAGCACAAGCGGTGACTGACGTTGCGATCGATCCGGAGAACGCAAACGTGATTTACATCGCGACTAGTCGCGGGGTATTCAAAGGAATCATCAACAACAATCCCGTTGTCTCAGCAACGTGGACGCGATTCGATAACGGCCTGCCGCACGATCTTGATGTAAATGCGCTATGGGTAAACCGCAAATCGGGGATCCTCACTATCGGGACTATGGGCCACGGCGTATACGAACGAAATATTAGTTCGGCGGCGTCATGTTCAGACGTGATGCTGAGCGTGCGTGACAACGTCTTCGACAACGGGACTATTCCCTCGCCCAACAATGTTCCTGATCCGGAAAGCCCAATCCTTGATCTCTCAAGGCCGTGCTCTGATCGGCCCGATGAGCCCTGCTTTTATAGGCCGGATGATACGCAAGCAGGGCTGCTTCAATGGTGGAGGTCGCCGGATATTCGCGTCGACGTTCCTGCCACCAACGACGCGGTGAATAATCTTTCCGCGGTCGATCACGTTGAGTTTGAGAGTTGCCCGATCGGCGCGAGGTCGTGTCCCCCGGGCACCCTGAAAGATACCCAGCCAAAACCCGGACAATCGGCCAGGGTGCATGTGCAAGTTTCAAATCGCGGAACTCGCGCGGGCGGCAGCGTACGTGTGATTGCTCTGTGGGCCGACGGTCGCGACGCCCAGTTTCCTCTGTTGCCGGAAAATTTCTGGACCACGACCTTCCCGGCTACTGGTAACTGTGGCGCAATTGCGGCTGATAGTTCCTGGCTGCCAGTTGATCCAGCCAATCCCTGCCGCACCATTTCAGAGGTCACGCCCGAGTTGCCGGAGGTCGTGACCTTTCCATGGAAAGTTCCTGGAAATGTCTCGACGAGTAGTTTACTTGTGATTGTCGAATCCGCCGACGATCCGTTGAATCCCCAAATCCGACAAACTAATGAACGGAGAATATTCCAGCTGGTACCCTTAAACCGGCAAATTACTGTGCGTAATGTCCAGACGCTCGATACCGGTGTGGAAATCGCCGAAGCAATTAGGCTGGTAAATCGTGCCGCGACGGACAAGCAACTGAATATTTCAGTCTCGGACAGCGCCCAAGCCGAAGACCAGCCAACGCTTTTGTTACCTGATCTAACGACTATCCAATCACGGGGCTCGACGAGATTGAATCAGAAGCTCACACCGGCGGCGGAGAAAGCCGCCAAAAAAATTCATTTCCATACTAACGCCGGTTATTCCATCGTTGGAAACAACTTTGAAGTGCCACAACTAGAGATGGAAGCCGGGGAAACAAAGTCGCTCGGAATCGCCTTAAAGGCTCAGCCGCAGCGATTGAATGCGCCGCCGCGGAGAATCTCAATTGTCGTTCGTGACAACGGCCAGGTGGTCGGCGGAATTACCTACATCATTCGGCAATGAAACACGCGACGGTTCCCACAAACAGCCGGCACTTTCCCAAAAAGTTCTGACGCCCATCGCCGATTATTTTGTGAGGCGCCGGGACAGTGGTACTTGCCTCTGACAACGCTCTGATGTCACACTAAGATTTAATTATTTCACCAGCAATTCATCATCAGATCGGAGCCAGATATGAGTTCTCCTATCGCACAGAAAACACTTACACGCGACGCGTCCAAGCCTTTGAGCACGAATGTTCACTTACTCAACTGGGTCGAGAAGATGGCCGCGCTGACAAAGCCCGCGGCGATTCATTGGGTTGATGGCTCGGCCGAAGAAGACCAGCAATTGAAGGCCGAAATGGTCGCAGCCGGGACTTTCATCAAGCTCAATGAAGAACTTTGGCCAGGCTGTTACTACGCGCGTTCGCACCCGTCTGATGTCGCGCGCGTGGAGGATCGCACGTTCATCTGCTCGCTCTCCAAAGATGCGGCCGGGCCAACCAATAATTGGGAAGAGCCGTTCGCGATGCGCCGCAAGTTGAAGGAACTCTTCGACGGTTCGATGGCCGGTCGCACGATGTATGTGCTGCCGTTCAGCATGGGTCCCGTAGGATCGCCAATGTCGCAAATTGGCGTCCAGCTTACCGATTCACCCTACGTGGTCGTGAACATGCGCATCATGGCGCGCATCGGCATGCCCATCTATGCGGAGATCGACAAAGATTACAAACGGGTCGTGCCGTGCATGCACTCAATTGGCGCACCCCTGGCTGACGGCGAGAATGACGTGCCGTGGCCGTGCAACAAAGAGAAATACATCGTGCACTTTCCTGAGACGCGCGAGATTTGGTCATTCGGATCGGGCTATGGCGGAAACGCTTTACTCGGCAAGAAATGTTTCGCGTTGCGCATCGCATCAAACATAGCCCGCGACGAAGGCTGGATGGCAGAGCACATGCTGATCGTCGGGGTTGAGAATCCGCAAGGCGAAAAGACTTACGTCACCGCCGCTTTTCCGAGCGCCTGCGGCAAGACAAATTTCGCGATGCTGATTCCACCCGCGGGTTTTGAGGGCTGGAAGGTCTACACGGTCGGCGATGATATTGCCTGGATCAAGCCTGATGCGAACGGCTGTCTGCGCGCGATCAATCCGGAAGCCGGGTTCTTTGGCGTCGCGCCCGGCACTTCGGATAAAACCAATCCAAATGCGATGGCCACCCTCGCGAAGAACTCGATCTTTACCAATGTCGCGTTAACACCGGAGGGCGGCGTGTGGTGGGAAGGCATGACGGACGAGCCGCCCGCGGAATGCACGGACTGGCAAGGCAACAAATGGACGCCGGCGATCGGAAAAGAGACGGGCGCGAAGGCAGCGCATCCGAACGCCCGCTTCACCGCACCCGCGTCGCAGTGTCCAACGATCGATCCCGATTGGGAAAATCCGAATGGCGTGCCGATCAGCGCGCTCATTTTCGGTGGACGACGCGCCACCACGATGCCGCTCATCTATCAATCATTCAATTGGACGTCGGGCGTCTATACGGGCGCGACGATGGGATCGGAAATGACTGCAGCAGCGTTCGGGGCAATCGGAAAAGTGCGCCGCGATCCGATGGCGATGCTGCCCTTCTGCGGCTATCACATGGGCGACTACTTCAGGCATTGGATTCGGATGCAACGTTCGCTTTCCGAAACGCCGAAGATCTTTCACGTGAACTGGTTTCGCAAAGACAAGGACGGCAACTTCATGTGGCCCGGCTTTAGCGAAAACATGCGCGTGTTGAAGTGGGTAGTTGATCGCGCGCATGGCCGCACGCTGGGGAAAGAAACCCCGATCGGCTGGATGCCTCACTACGAAGACATTGAATGGAGTGGGCTCGATTTTCCCAAAGAGAAATTTGACGAGCTGCAGGAGTTTGATCGTGCAGCGTGGCGTCAGGAAGTCCTGGGGCATGAAGAGCTGTTCCTCGATCTTCACGACCGGCTGCCCCCGGAGATGATTTACGAGCGGGAATTGCTGATCTGCAGGCTGTGAAATTCCGAATCTAAGTTGTAAAAGACCCGCTTATGCTAGCGCGGCTGTGCCGCAGCGCAGGGCGGAAAGCCTTCGGCTTTCCACTCGGCGAACAAAACAATTAAGAGGCTGTGCCTCATGCACCGCATCTCCCGAGACTCTCCCTGTTATTACCTCACGTCGGTCGCTAAGGATCGGCTGCCCGTTTTCCGGACCGAGGAAATCAAAGCAATTACCTGCGCGGCACTGGATGAAGCCCGACGGTCTGGTGAATTTACTTTGTACGCGTACGTGATCATGGCAGATCATCTTCATGTCATCACTGATTCAATTCTGCCCCCATCAAAGATATTGCAGTTCATCAATGGAATTACTAGCCGCCGGATAATTGATTATCTGAAAAAGCAGGGCTACGACACTTCACTGACGAAGCTTCGACACGAGATCCGGCCCAGACGCTATAGTTATTCGCTTTGGGATCATCATCCCAATGTTAGATTACTGTGGAGCGAAAGCATGTTGATGGAGCGAGTTACTTACACGCATCAAAACCCGGTCCGCGCTGGACTCGTGAGTCATCCTGAAGAATATCGTTGGTCGAGCGTTCGATGTTGGAATAGAAAGCTGCTTGCTAAGGAGCCACTACTGATGAACATTGATCGAATTAGCTGGAGAAGAAATTGAGGCGTAGCCTCTACGTTCTTTTACTGTCTGACGGAAAGCCAGAGGCTTTCCGCACTGCGCGGCGGCAAAGCCGCGACCACCGCAGATCACGCGAGCTGCCTCACTGCCCAAACACCGTTGCCGGATCAATCCTCAACGCCGGCCGCGCCGTTGCCGGTGGTAGTCCGCTCACGTTGCCGCGATAGAACTCAATGTGTGAATGTTTGTACAGCGGTGATGAACCGCCCAGCCCGCCGAGATTCCCAATCCGCACGCGCTCGCCTTCCCGCACCGGCTGAAAATCGGCGACGTGGAAAACCGCGAGGGTCACGTCCGTCAGATTTCCGAGCTTTGGATAGTAGAACAACACAGCCGCATCAGTCGGCGAAGGTTCGCTGCTGTGTGAAGTGAAGCCCGCGGGCACGTAAAGCGGCGAATCGCCTTGACCATCCGGACTCCCGTAGATGTGCAACGCATGCGACAGATGGCCCGCGCGTATCTTCCCGTCATAACCCACGATGTCACCGCGATAGAACGGGTATGACGCGGCCAGCCCGGCAGGCTCAAAACCATTTCCGCCCACGACTGCATTCGGACCACCGAAAATCTTTGCCAGCAGCTTATCCGACGCCGCCATGGCTTCGGTGTATTCGTGGACAACCGCGTTCCCCGGCAAAAATTTCAGCGTGCCACCGCCCAGCACGTGAGCGTACCTGGCCGGCGCATCCTGCTTCTCTTCACCGATGACCCAAGTCCTGGTGATTCCCTGAGAGTTCGCCATCCAGGTTTGCGTCAACGATTCGATTCCCGCCTTGCCGTAGTTAAAAGTGATCGTGCGGCGCGACGAATCGACGACGCCATGTAAAGCCAGACCATTCGCGGTATACAGCAAGCTCAGCGTTTCGCCGGTCGGCTTTCGGATCGTCGCGCAACGGAATTCATCGTCCGGATAACGCACAAACAGATACTTCGTACCGTCGGCTGTTTTCACAACCTTGAGCGCGCCTTTGTCGAGCAACTCGATCCCCTCGCTCGAGACATAGGTATTCGTTGAATCACTACGCGCAAGCTCAACAAACGTTTGCGTCCGAGTATCATGGGCAATCGCCGGAATCAGATAGTGTCCTTGTTCCTCGTCAAAACCGAGCGGCTTGAAAATCAAAAAATCGAATTCTGCGGCCGGATACACGAGGGATTGATCAAAGCCGGTTTGCAAGTGGGCTTGTGAAAGTCCCAGCAGCGGCTGTGCTTGATCGATGACATTCCACTGATAGATCGTCCCGGCGCTTTCGCGTTCCCACGCGTGCGCAAGCGTCGAGTCGTCTGAGTTGCGCTCTTTCGCCGCAGCAATTTGCGCCAGCCACAGTCGTGCGCCAGTCATGAACAGAAGCGCGAACATGCCCACTGCTAATTTTTTCCAGTGCATGTAAATTTCACCGTGTAATTCCTGACGGGCCGCGCGCTGTCCGCTTCATCGCAGAAGTGGAAAGACGGCGATCGGTGTCGGAATCATTTCCGGTCCCTTGTGAAAAGCGATCAGTTATTTGAAAACCGATGAGGTTTTGGGGCGGGTTATCGTTAACTGGATCCCGAACCGACTGCTTCAGCCGGTTCGTGGCTTATTGCGGCAAGCGACGGCGTCTGCCGCATGCGCTCTTTCCGAGCAAGCAATGTGCCGCCAAGAAACGATGCGATCGATTCGCTTTGAGCTGTGAATTTGGCTGGCACAGCCGATGCACACATTGGAGTCGCGAAGCACAAAACAGGTGGTTCGCGTTGACGAAGCAGATGCCCAGGGGCACTCTCGCTGTGGTTGATTGCAGCACCCGACTTTTTTTGCACACCCCGTAGGGTTCGATTCAAGCCGAACAACTTTATTAGCAGCGCGTGGTTAACAACCTGCTCTGACTCGATGACTTTCAGGAATGTCCCCTCGTTTCGACAGAACAGCGGCAACGGGTGATCACATCGTCTTTACGCTTGATCTGGCAGGCAACTTCAAATTTGTTAATAGAGCGGGCGAGCTAATGATGGGATACAGTTGCGAAGAGCTGCGGCGACTGAACGTCCGCGATCTTTTGCCGGAAACCAGCGCAGCCGACCTGGCCGGTTATATTCGAGGCACGACCGGGCGACGATTTGGCTCTGTCTTTGAAATGAAAGTTACCACGCGATATGGACGACGAATACGACTCGAGTTCAGCGTTGAGTTGGTCCGGCGACCTGATCGATCGCGCGAGTTCGAATGCATTGCGATCCCCCTCGGCAACGCGGGCCGGGCTGCTCGTCCTCGACCTCGCTGCCTGGACATGGAATTCCGGCAGGCTCGCGATATTGCCGGTTCACCAGGTTGGTTAGCGTACGAATAATCCGCGGCGTATAGTCTTAAAATTCGACACTTCGGTTTCCCCCGTGAGCGCAAAATGAAAGCTCTGGTAGTCGATGACGATCAGCTGATTCGCAGCAACGTTGCTGAAGTCTTGAGCAATGAAGGCTGGGACGTCAGCGAAGCGCCCTCAGTCGAGCGCGCGCTGGCCCTGCTCGAGGATGACGAGTGGTCGCTGGTTTTCTGCGACGTAAGACTGAGCGCCGACGGCGATCGCGATGGCTATCATGTGTTACGCCGGTTCACCGAGGAGCAGCCCGATGCGCAAATCATTCTCATGACCGGGCATGGCTCGGCAGTAGGCGCGCTGGACGCGGTTTCGTCAGGCGCGTACGACTATTTGATGAAGCCGTTTGAGATCGGCGACATCAAGCGCATCTCGCAAGCCGTCGTGCGCGGCTTGAGAAAGCGTGAACGCCGCAAAGTCACCGACGAATTACCGCCGCCTCCCGTCGTTTATACCTCAGACATCGATCTGATTGGCGTGAGCGCCGCCTTTGTTGAAGTCATGAAGCTGGTCGGCCGTGTCGCCGCGACCAACCTGCCGGTATTGATTACAGGCGAATCGGGCACCGGAAAAGAGATCGTGGCGCGCGCAATTCATCGTCGCAGCCGGCGAGCCGATCACCCATTCGTTGCCGTGAACTGCGGCGCCTTGCCGGCGGAGCTGATTGAATCGGAACTGTTCGGACACGTGCGCGGCTCGTTCACGGGAGCAACTGTAGATCGGCGTGGGCTGTGGCAGGAAGCCGATCATGGCACTGTGTTTCTTGATGAAATAACCGAAACCAGTCTGGCGTTTCAGGTAAAGCTGCTGCGCGCAGTGCAAGAGGGAGAAGTGCGGCGGGTTGGGTCAAACCAGACTCAGCGCGTTGATGTGCGCGTGATTGCCGCGACGAATCGTGACGCGGAAGAAGAGGTGCGGACCGGAAGATTTCGCCAGGACCTGCTTTACCGGTTGAACGCCGTCACCATCCATCTGCCGGCGCTGCGCGAACGTCGTGAAGACATTCGTGCTCTGGCAAGTTACTTTGCCGGCAGGACGATTGGTGCAGAAGCACGCTCGGTAAGTTTTTCCAAAGAAGCAATGTGGCTGCTGGAGAATTACGAGTGGCCGGGCAATATTCGAGAGCTGGAAAATGCGGTGGTGCGCGCCGTCGCGCTGTGCGACCAGATTGTCAGGCCTGAAGATTTACCGGATCGGGTTCGTCGCACTTTCCGAACCGTCGCGCCGGCCGTTGCAACTGGAACTCCCGCACTCGGACAACTGAACAGCTCGGATGATTCAATGTTATCGCTCGCGGAACTGGAGCGTCGTCACATCACTAATGTGTTGGCGCGTACGGGCGGCAACAAACAGGCGGCCGCGCGAATTCTGGGCATTGATCGCACAACCTTGCAACGTAAACTCGAGCGCTACGAACTGGAAAAGAGCGACGCAAATAATGAAGCGGCGAAATACTCCTGAGTCTGCTGGCTTTGACTCAAAAGATGCTCAAGATGAAATGCGCAGCTTGTTTCATTCACACCTGGCTTCACCCAGGTGTCGCGAAACTCGAAAATTAACCTGAAAACCGTTTAAACGGTTTCCGATAAAGTATCGCTACGTGACCACCTCGCTAAAGCAAGGTGTGAATAAAAGAAGCGGAACGCCTCTTAGAGTCAAAGCCCCTGACACGCATTAGTGAGAGTTTCAGGCCGCCATTGCGTTCCCGTCTGGCCGGAGCACTCCGATTCTTCGCTGGCTCACTTCATGAGCCATTTCCAGGACCTGTGGAATGTCGAAAGGTTTCGCCAGCACCCAGTCGACTTGCGCGGCTTGCTGTTCTTGCGAGCCTACCGCTTCGCCCCAGCCAGTAATCACCGCGACGGGAATCTCGCTGTTACGCCGGCGCAGCGCGCGCGATAGTTCCCATCCGTTCATGTCGGGCATGCCGACGTCAGTGAAAACGGCATCGAAGTTTTCATTTTCAAAGAGTGCGAGAGCATGGCGGCCACCTTCGGCAACCACCGCTTCAAAGCCTTGTTTCTCCAAAATGTCTCGCAGCAAATCGCGTACGCATTCTTCGTCATCCACGACCAGGATCTTTGCGTTACTGGATCGGGCCTGAAGGTCGCGTGCCGTGGTCAAGCTGGTCACCGCAGGTACGCCGCCGTCGAGCGCGGGGACCGGCAGGCGAATGCGAAAAGTGGTGCCGGCTCCGAGCTGCGAGTCAACCTGGACCGTCGCATCATGCCGGCGAATGATGCCGTAACTTACCGCTAACCCCAGGCCCATTCCCAATTTATCTTTCGTCGTAAAGAATGGATCAAAGACGCGTAAACGAGTCTCTTCATCCATGCCGGTGCCGGTGTCGCCTACGGCCAACTCAATCCCGTCACCGGTTCGGGTCGCCGACATCGACAGGATGCCGCCGTGCGGCATGGCATCGACGGCATTGAAGACCAGATTGATCAGAACTTCCCGCAATTCAGATTCGTCGCCCATGACGAGCAGACTCGCGCCGCACGAAATCTCCAGGTGGATATAAATGTTGGTGGCTTCGGCGCAATCTTTCCAGCGCGGCCTCGTAATTTCGCCGACATCGAGCAAGAGCTGCCGCACATCAACCAACTGAAAGTCGTGATCGCGGCGCTGCCGCGCGAAATCCTGTATGCGCTTGACGGTCTTGGCGCCGTCTTTCGCTGTCTTGATAATGATGTTCAGTCCTTTTTCGATCTTGACGGGATCGCTCGTCTCCAGCAGCAACTGCGCGCGTCCGAGGATGCCGGCGAGCGTGTTGTTGAAATCGTGGGCGACGCCGGAGGCCAACTCACCTAGCGCCGACATTTTTTCGATTTGTGAATACTGTTGGCGGATCCGGTCTTGTTCCTGGATGTAATGATTCAGTTCTGCGACATGACGTTCAGCTTCTTTGGCGTGGGCGGCAGCTTCTTCCGCCTTCGCTGCTGCCGCCATCACTTCAATGTTGCGCAAGTAGGTGCGGTACGTGATGTAGACGATTGCCGCCATCGGCACGGTCGCTATTAAGGCGTAGAAGCCGGCCGTGGTTGCCATATTCGCGGTGAAACCTGCGGCTGACGCGCCGGCGAAATAAGTGATCGATGCCCACAGGTAATATTTCGACCAGGTATGCCACAGTCGTTCACCAGTCTTTAGCGAGGTATAGCCCGCCGCCAACGTCGAATTCACTCCATATTGCAGCAGCGCCATCAAACCCAGGGCAGCCACCAGCCGCGCCGAAAACTGGTAATGGCGCAGTCCCATGACATCGCCAAAAACTAAACTTACGACCATCACCGTCACGAAAGTAGCGCAAGTCATCATCGCTGAGTTGAAGACGATGGTGAGCGGCCGAATGTGAATCGATTTGCGGCTGAAGCGCAGAGACGAAACCAAAGCTTCCGCGGCAGCCAGCAACACGGCCGCCTCGCCGCCGTAAACTAGAATCGTGAAAAAGAAAAATGTGTCGGCGACAGAGATGTGACCGCTGATGCGAGGAATTCTGACAGTCAAGCGAGAGCTGACGGCGAGCGTCAGCGCAACCAGTGCCACAAACTGCAAATCGATGCGCGCGGTCTGAAGGTGTAATACGCAATAACTTGCGGCAATCGCTCCGGCAGCAATCACCAACCAAACGTAAGCTTTGGTTATCAACTCTCGAGACATCTTTTTCAACCCCGATTCGTTCAGAATGTTCCGCAGCGAACGCTTTGGCTGCGACCGGCTTTCGTTCCCTGCAAGAAAATTGTTTGGTAGTTTGCGCGTGGTTTAAATCCAACCCGGCGAAACAAATCCTTCGATTGGTGATGCTGTTCATCCACCAATGCGGTGACCGAGTTCGTGCGCTTCAGCAACTCGCGCGATAGTTGCGCCAGACACCGCCGGCCATAACCCTTGCCGCGATGTGGCGGCGCCACGTAAACGCCTTCGATGTAGGTCACCTCCGGCGCTTCGCTAATTACGTCAGCTTTGAAGATGAGCTCGGCGCCTTCAATCCAGACCCAAACCCGGCCTTGCTCAATTCGTCTTTGGCAGCGGCGGCGAAATCCCGCCCGGTCCATCTCCAGTGGATTAACCCCGCTCTCTGCAAATGCGAGTGCCGCATGAATGACCGTCACGGCCCGCAATTCATGCAGCGACGCGAGGCGTATTTGCGGCGCAGCCGCGATCTCGGAAGCTCGTTCGCGCGCTTCGAACAGCACTTCTCGGCGGCAATTGTTCGCTGGTTCTCCGCAGGCGTAATAGTCCCAGAATCGCTTCGTGATCGCTTCCTCGGCGAGAATGATCCGCAGGCGCGGAACGCTCTGCGCCAACCGCGCGAATTCTCTCAGGGCCGCATGAGTACGCGCTTCCAGATAGACCGCGTGCCCGATAAGCGCGACGCCATCAAGGTTTCCAGCCACATCGCGCAATCCGTAGAAACGTCCGCGATTGAGTTCGCTTTCCAAACCGTTGTCGCGAATTAGACCTGTCATGATCGCCGTATGCAGCGGACGTTGCGCGAGGAACTCGAGCACTTCCGATTCATCTTCCTTAATAAGTTCGCTCGCTACCGGCGCGAGCTGCGCGCCCGGAGCTCCACGAATATTCGTCGCGTTGGGGTATGGAACGTCGGGTATCATTGTTTCTCCTTTAAATTGATCATGTAAGACATTGAACTGAGACCTAGTAATTCAAACAGTCGAAACCTGAATCCATTTGCACGGATAAGACACGACTCGGGTCGCTATTTGTTTGAGCCGCTATCGCTTGCGCGAGTGCATCTGCTGGGAAGCTTGCGTCGCTGACGAGCACGCCATCACTTACCAGCACACCGTCGCTCGTCGACGCTCCATCGCTCACGAGAACTCCGGAACTGAGGACGAATTGAAGCGTGGTACCCTCGCTAACCACCATGCAAACTCGGCCTCCGCCCTTTGGTATAGCCGAATCAAAGTCGCCCTCGGGCGTGCCGGTAAACCGCGCGACGACACCAACACGTAAATCCCTGGGCGGGCCGTGCGCCACGATTACCAGGTCGGGCGAAGTGTTTGGCGCCGAGCGCGCCAGACTTTGTGCATGCGTCTTTCGGGTGAGTGACGTAAATGCGAAACCGGTGAAGAGAGCTAAAGCTAGACCAACCCACTTTACGGTGGGGCATCCGTATCTCATGAACCCTCATTTTCCGCGGCGTCAGAACGGGTACAGGGATGTCTTCTGAGTCGCTAGTGACACGTTTAAAGGATTACGTGTCTACCTGACTTAGTTAACGTAGGAGAGACGCCGCGATTGCCGGCGTGAAAGACAACGGTTTGAAAAACATCCAGGACTGTCGGGCAATACCAGGGGCGGTCGCGCAAGAGACTAATCGTAGGGGGAAAATTCTTTGTTGCGGTGACATTGCTTTTCCGGGTTTTTGTTCTAGCGTCGTCGCTCATCTCATGCACGCGGTTTCGTCGCCGCGCAAGGACGCCAGACTGCTATCGCCGACCATCACTCCATCACCAACCATGACCCCGTCGCCAACCATAACGCCGTCACCAACCAGGATTCCATCGCCGAGCATGATTCCGTCACTCAGGAGCCAGGTGAAACTTAAAACCGGAACTCCTTCCGCCAAACCGGACCCATTGCTCGTCAGCACATCGCTACCCAACGTGATGGAAGCAGTGAATCGCTCTGGATTGATGTTTTGGGTCGATGAATTTTCGCTAACCCCGTCACCCAACAGCAGTCCGCAGCCGTACACTCGTTGATATTTCGTGACGAGGTCCATCCCAGTGGCATAGCTGTGATTCAGTACGATTCCGCGCGCCCATGAAAATGAGCTGCCGGCGATAGTCGTTTGCGCAATTGGCGTTGCGCCCGTGAGCAAGGGCGCGCCGAGCGGAGTAGACGACGAAAGATCGCTGCGCACCTGTTGAGCCAACCGCAATGCGCCGTCAACATTAATTTCGCCTGCGCCCTGCTCGAACGTGTTCACTCCCGCGAGCGGCTGCGCCGTGTACATCAAGGCTGTCTTAATCAAGTTTGGCGTCAGATTAGGGTTTGCTTGCAACATCAGCGCAGCGGCGCCGGCCACGACAGGACTCGCCATTGACGAACCGCTCAAATACATCATGCGCCGCGCCGGCCACGTACTGACGTTCGCGTTCAATTCAGGATGGCTCGCCAACAGCAGATTGTCTCGCGCTGCGGCGCCGACGATCTTGTTGCCGGGCGCGACCACGTCAGGCTTGAGCAAGTTGTCATAATGCCTAATGCCGCCGTCGTCAGTTGAAAAACTACGCGTCGGTCCGCGCGAGCTGTACGTGGTCACCACATCATCGCTTCGCGCGTCACTGCCGAAAGTGTTCGCGGCCCCCACGGTAATCGCTGCCGGTTCGTTTCCGGGTGAATCAATCCGTCCGTAAATCTTCTGCCCGTCTGCTGACGTGCCGCTGTTTCCCGCTGCCGCCACGATCAGAATTCCCGCATCAGTCGCCTGGCGAACAGCCTGGCACAGTGGATCGTTGACGTACGACTCGATCGCCGGCGTGCCGACGCTCAAGTTGACAACACGGATGTTGTAGAGCGAGCGATAAGTCATTATCCAGTCGAGTGCTGCCAGTAGATTCGCGGTCGTGCCGGCGCCTTGCGAGTCGAGTATGCGAAGGTTGATCAGGTTCGCAGCCGGTGCGATGCCAGTGTAAGCGCCATTAGAAATCTGGTTGTTGCCGGCGGCGATCGAAGCGACGTGCGTTCCATGGCCGTAAGGATCATCGGTGCGGCCTTCGCCGGTGAAATCCTGACTGGCGATGACCCGGCTAATACCGAGAGGCCCGGCGAATACTTGATGCTGGCTGTCAATTCCTGAGTCAACCACGGCGATGCCAATTCCGTGACCGTCGAAAACAGTCGTCGTGGTAATCAACCCAAGCGTCGTTGTCGTTTGCACGCGCACGGCGTCGGTGCCGGTGGTAGTTTCGATGTGACCAAAAGCAGCAATCGGATTGTCCGGCGAGATGAAGCGGATCTCGTTGTTCGAGGCGAGTCCTTCAAGAGCAGTTAACGGCAGCTCCACAGCGCGCATATTCAGGCTGCGAAGCTGCCGCGTGACGGTCGCACCTGCCGCCACAAAGAGCGAATCAACGCCGGTCGCCGAATTGAGCTGCACAATCACGCGCGCGCGACTTTGGTCACCGGCGCTATGAAGCCGTTGTAAGAGTTCCCCTGATAGTTTGGACGGCGTTATTTGAGACTGCGCGAAAGCGCAATCGCTGCTCGGAGTAAGCGACGCGATGGCGGTGATTAGAAATACAGCAAGCCAATGCTTAGGGCGACCCATTGACTGACCTCTTCGAAAATCCTGTTCAGCAAAACCGGGGCTTAGATTTGGTTTCGCGATAACTCGACCCGGGCAAAGTTTGTACCGCGCGGCAAGAGACCGGCATTAATCGGCGTTTACGCTTAAGGCCTTGGCTCTTGGGTAGTAGCAAACATTCTGTCTGCAGCGGCAGGCTGCTGCAAAAGTCCCCACGTCCGGTGACTGGCGCCACAGCAAACTGCCCAGGATGAAGCGACCTGCGCACAGTTGCGATTAGATCGCGACTGGCATCGCCTTTGCGACATCGTCGTTTCAACATTTCGAGGCAATGGTGAATGTCAGGGCACGCCACGCGAATTCTGATCGTCGATGACGATCGTGAGATCAGAGAAATTCTGTACGAATTTCTCGGCAAAAAACATTCGTGCGTCGCTTTGGAGTGCGCGCACAAAGCGCTGGCGCTGCTGAAGGTGCAACCCTTCGATGTCATCATCAGCGACATCACAATGTCGCGAATGACCGGTCTGGAAATGTTGCCGCATATCGCGGCTGTGGCTCCCGAAGCTGTGGTGGTGATGATCAGCGGCCAGCGCACGATCGATTTTGCCATCGACGCGATGCGGGCCGGCGCCTTTGATTACGTTACAAAACCGTTTGAACTCTCTGAGGTCGATGCGGTCATTGAGCGGGCACTCGAACGTTCACGGCAAATTCAGCAATCGCTCGCCAGCGCCGGCAGTTCCAATGCTCGCGCGCGTGAATTGCGGGATGCGCTCGCACGCGACGATTTCGTGGTCCATTATCAACCGCAATTCAAAATTGACTCGCGGCGCATGGTGGGCGCTGAGGCGCTGGTGCGGTGGCAGCATCCACAGTTGGGTCTATTGCCACCGAGTGACTTTATTCCGCTGGCAGAGGAAACCGGCTCGATAGTCCGCATAGGCGAAGTGGTCCTGCGTGAAGCTTGCGCGCAGATGCGTCTGTGGCAGGACGCTGGAGCTGACGCGTTTCGCATCGCGGTTAATGCGTCGCCGCGTCAGCTCCGCGAATCTGCTTTTCCCGATTTAGTCGTCGACGTACTGGCGGAGACAGAGCTGGCTGCCGACTGTCTGGAAATCGAAGTTACCGAATCCTCACTGCTGCAAAATGCAGATGCAGCAATTCAAACCTTGATGCGGCTGCGCGACATCGGCGTGCGCATCGCCATAGACGATTTCGGCACCGGCTATTCGTCGCTCGGATACCTGAAGCGATTGCCCATTGATACGGTGAAATTGGACGCCTCGTTTGTGAAAGACGCGACGAACGACCCTGATGATGCGGCGCTGGTGATGGCCATCATCACGCTCGCGCACAACCTGCGAAAGAAAGTCATTGCCGAAGGTATCGAGCGCGAAGATCAACTTGCATTCCTGCGCCTGTTGCGGTGTGACGAAGGACAAGGCTACTTGTTTGGTCCACCTGCGCCGGCATTGGGTAGCCACATCTTCAGACCGCCTCTGCAATCGCTGCAAGTCCACACGACGTGACTGCGCCCTCAACCCGGTTTCTCAACGTCTTGAATGACGCTTAAAAAAGCGTTAACCTTGGACGCGTTAATACCACACAACTGAATTACTGATTGGGAGGAAGCGAATGCCTAAAGTTGGAGATATGGCCCCGGACTTCGAGTTGAAGAGTCACCTCGTGAAAGACAAGAAGGTGAAGCTCTCGGATTTTCGGGGCAAGAACAATGTAGTTATCGCATTTTATCCGCTCGCCTGGACGCCAGTCTGAACCGCGCAGATACCCGCGTATGAAGCCGACCTTGATCGCTTCCGCGAGTACGATGCCCAGGTCCTGGGCATTTCAGTCGACAGCGTTCCCTGCAACGCCGCCTGGGCCAAGAGCCTCGGCGGAGTTTCGTACGATCTTCTCAGCGACTTTCATCCTAAAGGCGAAGTGGCCAAAGCGTTCGGCGCTTATCGTGAAAACGATGGCATCAGCGAGCGCGCGCTGTTCATCGTTGATAAGGAAGGCAAGCTCGCCTACGTAGACATTCACGACATTTCCGATCAGCCCGACAACGAAGACTTGTTTGAAGTGCTGAGGAAACTGTAAGAATAGAAGTCAGAAGTCAGAAGTCAGAAGTCAGAAGTCAGATGTCGACGCAAGTTCGGCATCTGACTTTTTGTTTTCTCCGTGTCTTCTGTGGCGAATATTTTCCTGGCGTATAATCAAACCACAGAGGTCACAAAGAAAACCGAATGACACTATCTCGCAAATGCGTTCCCTTCACTCCGTTCGAACGCGAACTTTCAAAGAGCACCATCGCCATCGTCACCGCCGGCGGCGTCCATCTCAAAGATCAGGAAGGATTCAATATCGCCGACGAACTTGGGGATCTTACTTATCGTGAGATCCCGCCGGATGTTGATTCGTCGCAATTAATGGTCACGCATCATCACTACGATCATCGCGATGCCGACGAAGACATCAACATCGTCTTTCCGATTGACGTATTGCGCGATCTGCACGCGGCGGGTTTTATCGGAGGCATCGCCAGGAAGCACATCGGTTACATGGGCTACACGATGCAATTGAAGGCGATGTACGAAGGCACGGCCCGCGAAATCGCCAACGACATCGACAAAACTTCGCGCGCCGATGCAGTGGTGCTCACCGGTGGTTGCCCTGGCGTCTGTCATCGCACGATCGTCGCGGTCCAGCGCGAAATCGAAATGAAAGGGATTCCCACGGTGCTGATTACCGTCAGTCCCGAAGTGTCCGCGCAGATGCGTCCACCGCGCGCGCTCTATCCGAAAGGCTTCAAGATTGGCAATAGCTTAGGACGCCCGGGAATGCGGGACTTACAAAAGAAAGTCTTGCGCGACGCGCTGAGCCTGCTGATTCAAAACACGCGGCCAGGCGAGTTCATTACAATCGAATACCCTGAGTATGGCGAACAATACGAACCGCCGCGCGTGAAGAAGCTTGGGCAGTAGATGTCTTGTAGTTTCAAGTTTCAAGTTTCAAGTTTCAAGTTTCAAGTTTCTAGGTTCTAGTTTCGAGTTCAGACTAATCTACTGAACTCTTCGAGGGTTGCATCCTTAACCCGCTCACTATCGTTCGCGGTTCTGTATCCGTTGCATCCTTAACTTCTGCCCGCTTCGCGGACTCATGAAATTTTTTTGATCACGATCCCAGCCCTAAAGCGCTGGGCTATTTTCAATTCGTCCGCTTCGCGGACGAGAGAGCCCGAACATACTTCTTGGGCAGCCGCTCAAACTCGAAACTTGACTTAGTTCTTCTTACTTCCACCCAGGATCACTGGCAGTTTCGCAGTAAAAGACGGTGCGCGCCGGATTAATTTTTTGCTGAGATCCACTGTCAGCATCCTCTGCATGGCGATATGCATGCTCGGATTTCGCGCTAGCAGCCCGTCGATGTCTTTCTTTCGCCAGGCGATGTAACGGGTCGGCTCGATCGCGCGCACGGTTGCGGTCGCAGCGCCGCCGCTCACAAAGCTCACCTCACCGATAAAATGACCGTCCTGCAACTCGTCTTTTTTTACGCCTTTGACCTCAACGGCCAACAATCCGTTGTAAACGAACATCACTTCGTCGAGTTGCTGTCCTTCGGTAGCCACGATCTCGCCGGGCGCGACCTGTCGCCACTCGGCGATGCGCATCAGCTTCATGAATTCGAAGGGCGCGAATTTCTTGAACAGCGTCTCGTACAGTTCCTTCTCTTCCTCGGTGAAACGCACGCCGGTGCGCTCCCGGATAAGGATAGCGATCTGCACGATGTTGATGATCGCGAAAAGAATGTTCCAGCTAATGTACGTCCACAAAGGACCCTGGCGCACGAAATAGCCGAAAACAATCCCGGCAAAACACGACAGAATCGTGAGGGCACGCAGCCAGAGAATGTCGCGCAGCAGATACGCCACCATCGTCAGAATCGAGGCGAGATTCGTGGCGACGATTGCGATTAATTGTGCGCGGGTCATAAATGATTCACAGTTGGAGCTTCGCGAGGCGATTCGCCGCGGCCATGTTGCCATTGCGAGTTTTCGCGCGCAAGGCTTCGTAGTTCTGAAAATCCTTCTTTCGCATGATGGCAATCTAATCTAGTATGTACGCCGCTCGCGGGAACCCTTGCTTATGACCCTCTGCCTCGCTATACGCTTGAGCTTAGTCGGTGTGCTCATCGTCATCGTCTTCTCGCTTCCTTTTCGCATTGATGCCCAGCAGAAAAATCGGGAGCCTTGTGACTTTCCCTTGCCCCGGCCGAGTGATGTGCACGGAGACGGCTTTGAAAAGCTGCTCTATGAATTTCTGGAAAAGCGTTGCTATGAAAACTGGGTCACCGATCGCGAAATTCGCAACACCGGTCCAGTCATCGCCGGGAATTCATTCGGCACCCACAATGCGGTGAAGATTTTTTATTCGCCGCAGGCGTGGGACTGGCTCAAGAAAAAAGATCGCAAGGGCGCCATCGCCGACGGCGCAGTGATCGTTAAAGAGATGTTCCATGACCCGGCCCGGCAGGATGCAAAACTCACCGGCTGGACCGTGATGGTCAAAGACAGCAAGGGCTCGTTCGATGGTTGGTACTGGTCTTATCATTCGACGACCTATCCGCCCAGTACCGGTGACATCGACTATCACGATTCCGGATTTGGCATGTACTGCCTGCGCTGTCATGCGTCGGCAGAAAAGGAATTGACCTTCATCAATCTGCGCAACGTAGAGAGCGATCCGATTACGTTTCGCATTCTCTCGCCGCCGGCGATTCCCGGAGCTGTCGCCCGGTCGGCCAAGGATGAACACGAGCAGATTTCCGAAACCACGCCGTTTGCCGCGAATCAGTTCGCGAAGCCCCGCCCAGCTCCCGATCCGAATTTTCTGAAACTCTTCGCTGGCTTATCAGTTGTTTCTGCGCCGGAAGTCAAAAAGTTTCCCGGCGAAACTCTCGATCATGTGGTTTCAAGTGCTGGGGGCCCAAAAGGATTTCTCACTTCCAGCCAGTGTCTGGGCTGTCACGGCGCATCCGGCGAAAACATGTCGCTGCAGTACGGCGCCCTGGGCAACCAGCCGATTAATTTATCGGAGTACACCGAGTGGCGCGCCTCTCTGATGGGGCTCGCCGGACGCGATCCGATCTTTCATGCACAACTCGAGTCGGAAAAGACTCTCTATCCATCACAAGGTGGGTTTCTCGATAACACTTGCTATCGCTGTCACGGCGTGATGGGACAACGGCAGATCGAGGCAGACACGGGCGAGCCGTTCAAGCACAGCATGGTTTACGCGCTGCCCGATCAACCTGACGGAAAGTACGGCGCGCTGGCGCGCGATGGAGTCTCGTGCAGCGCTTGTCACCGGATCTCGAAAGAAGAATTGGGCTCGCCCGCAACTTTCACCGGCAAGTTCAAAGTCGATCCGCCGGATGTGACGAACGGCCCGTTCGATCAGCCGGCCACTTTGCCCATGAAAAACGCGCTGGGCATTACGGCGCGCGAAAGTGCCCACGTTAAAACGTCGGCGCTGTGCGGTAGTTGTCACACCGTTATCCTTCCCGTGTTTGCTAAGGACGGACAGCAGGTAAAGGACACAAACGGCAAGCCAAAAGAATTTCATGAGCAAATGACTTATCCCGAATGGCAGAACAGCGTCTATCAGAACGAGCGCGCGCCGATCGATGTCACGCAGGCGCGCACCTGTCAGGATTGTCACATGTCGACGAAGCTCGGCGATCTGAATCTGGCGTTTCGCATCGCGAATATCGAAGACGACACTTATCCGTTCACTGACGGCCGCGCCGCCAACAAGGACATTCGCTTACAGGTGCGCGACAAGTACGCGCGCCACACGTTGGTCGCTCTCAACCAGTTCGGACAGATGATGTTTCAGCAGTTTCCGGAGCTGCTCGGCATCCGCACGTCGGATTACATGTTCGGCGCGGGCGTGCTCGGTCTAATGAGCGCCCAGCGATCAAGCACCGAAATGGCGCGCGAGCAAACGGCGAAAATTGAAGTCACTTCGTTCGATCGTGTGCAACGGTCTGCCGATTTCTTTCTGGAGGCGACGGTGCGAATTGAGAATCTCGCCGGCCACGGTTTTCCGTCCGGCGTCGCCTTTCGGCGTGCGTTTGTTACCTTCGAAGCGCTGGACGAGATAGGTAGAGTGGTTTGGGCGTCCGGCCGGACGAACAGTGTCGGCGCGATCGTGAAAGGCGCCAGCGAAGAAGTTCTGCCGACGGAATTCTTCTTCGATCCGGTCACGCGCAAGCAGGTCTTTCAGCCCCATTATCAGATGATTACCAACGAATCTCAGGCGCAGATCTATGAAGAGATCGTGGCTGACACTGAAGGAAAGATCACTACGAGTTTCGTGGGGCTCGATCAACCATTGAAGAACAATCGTCTCTTGCCGAAGGGCTGGCGCAGCGATGGCCCGCTTGCGGAATTCACGGGTCCGCACGGCGATGCTGAACACGATCCTGATTATGATGGTAAGTCCGCAGCTTCAGGCGTGGACAATCTCACGTATCGCATTCCTTTCAACGACCGCACCCGATCGATTGTCGCCGTGCGAGTGATTCTCAACTACCAATCGATTCCTCCGTACTACCTGAAACAGCGATTCACGATTGGAAAAGGACCTGAGACTCAGAGGCTTGCGTTTCTCACCAGTAGTTTGACGGTGGAAGGCACACCGGTCGCAGGTTGGAAGCTGCCGTTAGTTTGCGCGACGCGGCGAATAGAAGCTGCGAGCAGCGCCGCTTGCTCAAACAACTAACCGCGAGGCTTTGCATCAAAAAAGTAATCGCTCGAGCGAATTAGCACAGAAACGTGCCTTAGGCACGCAATATTTATAGAACGTGCACGGCCTTCTCACTTAGCCGCAAAGAGCGAAATGCTCAGCATTTCTCCCTTTGCGGAGCTGAGAAGAGGCAGTCGCGTAGCTATAAACATCTCGCCGCTCTGCGGCGATGATTGAGTTCACATCCTCAGAGAACTAATCGAAAGATTTTTGAGGCAAACCCGATTCAAGTTGTGGCGTGCGCCGACAACACTTTTTCGACTGGTCTGCTGGCCACGGAAGTTTGTGAGTGTCTCAAGGGCCGCGCGACCAACACGGGACAAGGCGCCTGTCGCAGCACGCGATCCACGTTCGATCCGAATAACGTCAGCAAGCCAAATCCCGATCCGTGCGCGCCGAGACAAATCAAATCGATCTGATTCCGATCGGCGTAATTCAGAATCTCGCGATAGGGCTGACCTTCGTTGATCGCAGTCTTGACGCTGCACCACAGATGCGCTTCAGGCGGCACAGCTTTTTGCAGTCGCCGCGCCGCTTTGTGATAAGGACCTTCATCGGTGATCGGATACCACGCAAGTTCCGGCTCGTTCAAAGTGTAGGGCGGCAGCACATGCAGCAAATGCAACTCAGATTGATACTCCTGCGCGAATTTCAGCGCGTGGGTGAGCGCAATCTCTGAGTAGTCAGAAAAGTCATACGCGACGAGGACGCGTTTCAGGCTGACCTGCCGTGCCGCGATCCATTCGCGTTCATCACTGTGTGTTACCAACACGGGACAGGGCGCTGTGCGGCAGACTGATTCGGCCGTTGAGCCCAACAGCGCAGCGCGATGCGGCCGCCGCCGGGAACGCATCACAATCAAATCGACCTTCTGAACGGCCGCATAGTCACTGATCGACGCACCGGGGTCATCACATTGGCTGACTACTCGCTCCCAATTATTCAGCGCCAGCTCAGTAACATTCAGACGCTGAAAGAGCTGCTTCTCAAACGACGCTTTCAAGTCATCCTGTAAGTCGTTGTTCTCGACAGCCGTCTGACAGTGGAAGGCGATCAGCTTCGCGTCATAGGCTCGCGCCAGGGCGAAAGCGTAGTGCAAAGCCTCGTCCGAGCCGCGCGAAAGATCGGTCGGGCACATGATCTTTTTGATTGTCAGACCGTTTCCGTTAGCCACGACCCACCTCCTGTAATAACGCTGGGCAACGACTGTGCCCGAACAAAGTGCGCAGTTTTCTTACTTATTTGATGGAAGTCTGCGGAGGAATCCGCCGCGCGCCGGCGATATTCCTCATTTTGGACTTTGGACTTGGGACTTTGAACTTTGGATCGATTCTCCTCGAAACTCGAAACTCGAAACTGCCGAAAGGCCTGCTCATCACTTCTCTTATCGCTCGATTTATCCGGCAAGGCCTTGCAAGAACATTCCCACCGCATAAGCGAGCGCGGCCGCGATCCCGCCGACCAAAAGCGTAGACAAACCGGAACGCCACCAGGAGACCGTCGACCACCGACTCTTGATCGAACCAATCACAAAGAATACTGCTGCGGTCGAAACAATCGAACACGGAAAGGCGTGCTGAACGCGCAAGAGGAAAGGGATCAGCGGTACTAATCCACAGATAATGAAAGCGCTGAACGTCATCAAGGCCGCCGACGATGACGAGCGCGGCTCCAGGGGCAAGCCGTACTCTTCGGTAAGCATTGTGCGCACCCAACGATCTCGATCCGACGTGATCAGTTCGACGACGCGTTCCAGGTCGGCGCCGTCAAAACCTTTCGCGGCGAATATTTGACGCACTTCTTCGCGCTCGCCCTCCGGCGCCATTTCGATGTGACGATGCTCGATCGCGGCCAGTCGCATCATGTCGTCATGTTCAGACTTCGTTCCGAGAAAATTGCTCGCCGCCATCGAGAAGCCGTCAGCCAAAAGATTTGCGAAGCCCATGATCACGATGACCACCGGCGAGAGTTGCGCGCCGACTACGCCGGTGACCACCGCGAACGTCGTCACCGATCCATCGATGCCGCCATAGATCCAATCGCGCAGGTGGTTTTGGCGTGGCCCGGCGGCCAGCCGCTCGCCAATCGCTTCAATGGTGTGTTCATGTTCCATCGCCCCGCCTCCAGTGGGGGGCGCAATGAACGTGCCAGCAAGAACGTTGAACGATATACGGAGTTTGAGTGACTACGGGGAAGACTTCATGCGAGGTTTCGCGCAAGTCTTGAGCAACTTTGCCCAGCATTCCTCCGACTTGCTCAAAAGTCGCGACACGAATGGCCGGTTCCTCAGCCGCATAGCGCCAAAAATGAATTTAGCCGGGCCTTGGACTTTGGTCTTTGGTCTTTGGTCTTTGGACTTTGGACTTGGGACTTCCTACTGCCTTCTGCCTTCTGCCTTTTGCCTTCTGCTTTCTGCCTTCTTTTCTTATTGAATGGGAAGACGAATCGTAAAGGTCGAACCCTCGCCCACAACGGATTTCACTTCGACGCTGCCGCCATGCACGCGAGCAATGCGCCGCACCGCGGGAAGACCCAGACCCGTCCCGCCTTTGCGGGTGGTAAAGAATGGACTGAAGATGTGCTGCAAGTCTTCTTCGTCGATGCCGCCGCCATTGTCAGAAACTTCGATCACAGCCTCTTCCCTTGCCTCTTCATCTTCCGAACGAACGCGCGAGATGCGCAACGCGACCTGGCCCTCTGTTTCCATTGCGGCCATCGCATTGATGAGGAGATTCAGCACCGCATCTTCAATTTGCGCTGAATCGACCGTGACCACAATGTCTTCGGCAGGTGGATCAAAATCAATCTGCACCCGCTCTTTCGCGCGTCCGCCCAGCTGCCCCCGCGCCAGCACGACGGCCGCCCGCATCAGTTCTGTGAGCGAGGTGCGCATCAGCTTCAAGTTGCGCGGCCGCGCCCGATCGAGCAATGCGCGCACGGTGTTATCGATGCGCTGGACCTCGTGCCGCACGCCTTCCAAAGCTTCGCGCTCGGGATCGTTGGCTTCGCGCCGGCGAATGAGAATGTCGACCGCGCCCTGAATTCCCGCCAGCGGATTCTTGATCTCATGCGCCAATCCGGCCGCCAGCTCTCCGGTGAAAGAAAGCTGCGCCGCGCGTTGCAGCTCGATTGTCTGCTGCCGGATTTCTTCTTCCGCGAGTTTTAGCTGCGTGATGTCGTGACGAATGGCCACGTACTGATAAGGCTTACCGTGCTCATCGAGGAACGGCACAATCGTCGTATCGACCCAGTAGATGCTTCCGTCTTTCGCGCGATTGCGCAGCTCGCCTTTCCAGACACGCCCCGCGGCAATCGTCGTCCACAGATCGCGAATAAATTCTTTCGAGTGATAGCCCGAATTAATGAGACGATGATCCTGGCCCAACAATTCCTCGCGTGGATATTTCGAGATGCGGCAGAACTCGTCGTTGACGTAATTAATGATGCCGCGCTGATCGGTGATGGCAATAATGGTCGATTGATCGAGCGCGAACTTAATGTCCGCGAGTTCTTTCAGCGATTCCTTGAGTGCCTGTTCAGTGCGCGCCGGCATTGGTTCCCTGGATGTTGCCGGCAAAGTTTAGCAGCACAAAGTAGCGAGGAGCGAATGGCTGCGTTTACGCAGGGTTCATCATCCGTTCTCAGAAAAGGCGTGTATGATGTGCCCATCAAAGACTCGGTAAAGAAGCCACGTTGCATCGTTATCGCGGGGCCGAACGGTGCGGGCAAGACTACTTTCGCCCGTGAATTTCTCCCGCGCGAAGCCGGAGTCATTCATTTTGTGAATGTTGACTTGATCGCCGGCGGATTGTCACCGCTCGCTCCGAAACTGGCGGAAGTGACCGCCGGAAAACTGTTGCTGAAAGAGCTTAAGCGTCTCGCGCATGCGCGCGAAGACTTCGCTTTTGAAAGCACCTTGAGCGGCTTGGCCTATGCGAACCGAATCAAAGAATGGAAAGCCGCAGGTTACCGCATCGAGATTTGCTTTGTTCGATTGTCGTCGCCATCACTCGCATTACGGCGAATTGCCGCAAGAGTAAAGCAAGGCGGGCATGACGTCGCCCGATCGGATGTCTTGAGAAGATTTGGTCGCAGCTCGAAGAACTTTGAAAATATCTACAGGCCGCTTGCCGACTCGTGGGTTGTCTACGATAATTCTCGGGAATCGGCGCAATTCGTAGAAAGAGGACCATGAAAAAGAAGACTGACGAATCAAAGGAATTGGCGCGAAAGGTTGGAAACGCCTTGCGTCGAGCCGCGCGCCAGGCGCATAGAATCGCGGCCGCCTATGGCACACCGATTTATGTAGAGAAGAACGGCAAGATTATCGCCCTCAAACCAAAAGTTCGCTGATAAACTGCCGCTTAAACCTTTGGCCCTTTGGCCCTTGGCTCTTTGCTCTTTGCTCTTTGCTCACTGTGATGCATTTCAAAACCACGCTCCTATTTGTGCTGTGTATTCTCCTGATCGGCCTCGGGTGCGCGCGCGAGTCCGCGATGCAGCTTCAGCCGAAGAAGCTCACTGCGGCTGATCTGCAAAAGCTCCGCTGGATTGAAGGCACGTGGCGCGGCACCGGCGATGCAGACAAGCACTTTTTTGAGCGTTACCGATTCGAAAACGCGACAACTCTCGCAGTCGATAGTTTTGATAACGAGAAGCTCGAGAAGGTCACTGACACCACGCTCTTCGAACTGAAAGACGGCGAGTTTGGCGGCGGCAGTGAAGGTTCCCACTGGGCCGCATCGGCTCTCGACGAGAAGTCGGTGACGTTCTTACCAATCACGAAGGCGCGCAACACGTTCCGCTGGGAAAGCGTCAGCAGAGACGAGTGGAAAGCAGTTCTCAACTGGCCCGCCACGGCTGACAAACCTGCGCGCGAACGCGTTTTCAAAATGGAACGCTGGCCGCCGAAACAATAGTGAGCATTGAGCAGTAAGAACAGGACGCGGAGACGCGGAGACACGGGGACAGGGAGACGGGGGGAAACGACGCGTCATTTTGCATTTCAAGTCTCCGTGTCTCCTCATCTCCCTCTCTCACCGTCCGCTTTCCGCTTCCTTTCTCCTGCTTCCCGCATCCTGCCGTCTGCTCCTAACTCGAAACTTGAAACTCGAAACTCGAAACTGCCGCA
>DATNEI010000062.1:0-5972 GCA_035606795.1 Pyrinomonadaceae bacterium | reverse complement strand
CGATCAGCGTGGTGCCCTGCGGTGACAGGATGATTCCGTGAAAGCCACTGGGCGTCCAATCAAAGCGCGAAGTCGCAGAAGGATCGTCGATACCTTGCCCTGAATAAGTTTTGATGTCGGGATATCGTGCTCCGAGTTCCGGCGCCATGACAGGTGATTGGGTAATTGCAAATCGTTCGAATCTGCCGTCGGCAATAGGAAGCATCAGGATCGCGGACCGCTGGCGCGCCTCATCAGTAAATTCCATCGGCGCGGTTTTGAGAACTTCGGTCAACGTCAAACGATCAAGTTTCAGTCGCCGCGAGGAGCGCAAACCCGCCGACGGTTGAGAGGCTGACTTCGCGGTCTCCTGAAAAGTCCATGCGCCGTCAGTCGATTTTTGAGGAAGTGTTTGGACCCGCGTATTGGATAACCCGGATATATGTTCCGCCGCAGCCGAATGAACGGTCCCTCGCGTGAGCAGGAAGATACCGGTGGCTATACCTACAAACACGAAGCAGACCGGGACCATACCCATCCCAATGTGGGAACGCTTTGAGGGTCGTGGGGCTGGCGTCCTCATGCTGATCCAGTAGAAACAAACGGCACGGCCGGCCTAACTGCTGTCTCTGCTCCTGAATTCTTCATCGACTGTAACGAGCAAGTCAACGCCGTGTCATGATGGACCGAATCGCTGCCGGTACTCAGTCGAGTAGATGAAGATAAAAATCATGTGGCGCAGATTGTTCGGATTCGCGTTCAGCGTTGCCAGGTTGTTTTGATAGCCAGTCGAGTCCGGATCGCGTCGCTGAAATCCGAAGTATAGGATCGCAACTGTGCCTTCACTCAAAAACTTATCCAAGGTAGTCTGCCGTTCGGCAATCGCGCGCAGAATCTGGCCATTGGTTTGACCTGCCGTCACCGTGTAAGCCGGCAAACCTGCGTTGGTCGTGAGCGCATTCGCCAGTCCTTGACCGCTGGCAGCGCCATACTTCGCCGTGAATTCAGGTCGCTGCACGAAGGCTTCAGCGAATGCGGCTTTGGCGGATTCTTCTTCTGCCGGCGACTTCGGCCCACCCACCTGCGCCATATCCGGCATGAACTGAGCGTACGTCGGCCGTTGCTGGAAGCTCACCATGTAGTACCGAAACGCCCAGTAGCCACGATTCAGAAATTCATCCGACTGGAAGAAGCCCGCAGCGACATGCAAACGATCGCAATCCGAAGCCGGCGGCTCGCCAAAGCCGCCGTTTGGACAAGGACCGAGAGTGTTTACCCAATTAGTGAAGCCGCCCTGATCCGGTTGGCGTCCAAGAATGTCCAGGTATTGCTGCCGCACGAAAAAGTCGACACCATCGATCGGGTTATTCGTCGGAGGCGTGACATCGTTTCCGGCATCCGTAATCGTAATCGTCGCACTAAGCGGCGCTCCGAGCGTTGCGCCTACGGCGTTACTTAAAGTGAGGGTAAAAGTTTCCGCGCCTTCAATCCACACATCATTAATGATCGGAATATTGAAAGTCTTCGCGGCTTCGCCCGCGGCGAATCGCACCGTGCCCACACTCGTGACGTAATCGCATCGCTCAGAAGCGCGGCCGTTGACGACCGTGCAATTCTGCAACCCAGCAGTGTCAGAGGTCGCGTAGTTAACGCTGGCCGCGCCTGAGGTGTCGCCGAGGCGGTTGACCGTGATCGTTACCTGACCTGCCGCATCACCTTCGTTGACGGTGTAGGCTGCGGAACTCAATTGCACTGTCGAAGCCGTCGCCACTGAGAGGCAACCGGAATTTGCGTTGACGTAGTTCGTCATCTCATCGATGGAGAATTGACAGAAGGTCAAGGTGTTCGCAACAGTCTGCGTCGTGACCATGATGGTGTTGTCGCAACCTGCCTGCCCGTCACAGTGTGACGCGCCAAAGTTGTGCCCAATCTCATGAGCCGGAATGCCCACGCGAAAAGGAGCAATGGTTTCGCGAATCGATGTGCCGTACGAGCCGGCTGGAGAGCGACAGACAACGCCGGTGAAGGCAATTCCATCAACGCCGCCAAGACTGCGGCCCGTCCACATGTGCGCGTCGTCGCGCGGCGTGGTGATGTTGTTATTCCAGTAGTTCGCAAACTCATTCAAGACGGCGGCCGGGTCGCCACTTGTAGAGTAAGGATCCCCGCCGTTCCACGTGTGCTGCAAAACGATTGAGAAAGTCAGCCCCACATCGCGACGATAGATCGCGTCCACCGAATTCATGATGGTGAGGATGTCGCTGTTCGCTGCAGATGAACCGCCGAGCGCCGCGACATATTCATCGTCAGCCTCAGTCGCAAGCTCGACAACGCGCATGGGCGCCACTGCATTGGGAACCACAGAGTTGCCGGTGACAAACTCCTTTGCCCGCAAATCGACTTTTCGCGCGAGCGTGTCACCGCATGCGGCCGTAAGGTCGGACTGCACGTCGGCTGCCGTGTACAGCAAATAATCCGAACTGCCCGCGGCGCGCGAATATTTCTGCGCCGGCTCGATGAAGTATGTCGCGTCAGGCGTGAGGATCATTCCTTCGACATGACTGCCATCGATCGTAAAGCGCGCATCAGTGTTCGGTAAGCCGGCGACGGTGCCTTTGAAAGTGTTCGCTTCGCCGCGTGGCAAATCATGCGCAATACCATTAACAACTTCTTCCGCGCGAGAGTTCGGCGCGCGCAAGTCATTCGACTGCAACTGCAGATCAAAGCGATGGCTAAAACTGGTTAAGGACAAACGCCCGGTGGTTTTGACCTCCCGCTGCGCCATCACCGGATCGAGACGCATTTCTTCATGAGTGCTGAAGACCTTCTGCAGGTCCTCTTCCATGCGCAAACGCTTTTCCTGCGCGCGCGCCACGGGTGAATACGGGATGAATGAGCCGCCTGCGACCAGGGCGACGGTCACTAACAGCAGCGACAATCTCAGCTTGAGGTAGCGAGCGAGAGATGGGCTGCGAAAGGAACCAGATAATTTGTTTTCCATGACGACTGTGGGAACAATTCGATTGGAAGTAAATCCATGAGGAGACATTCGATATTAATAGCGCGCGGGATTCGCGTCAACGATTAAATCGTTCGCGCGTGCGCATTATTACAGCCACAACATTGCAGAACAGCGGCTAGCTTAGGTCTCAGATATTCGCTGTTGATTCCTGGTCGCACCCTGGGATTCAGAACTGGGCTCTCTGAGATGCGGAGAGTGCCGAATGATGAATAATTTATGAAATGGAACGATCTAATAAACAGGGAATTTGGATAACGGTATAGCGTTTCTGCAACTGCCTCAGCTTCACACGTTGCGCTTCGAACTGTTCCTCGTAGTCCGCCGGCGGATTGCCCCAACATCCGATAAGGCGATAAAAGTAAATCTGTTTTCCGCGCGCATCTGTCAACTTCCCTTTACGACAACGCGCCTTTAGTTCCACCAACCGATCCTTCACGGTCACGTTCCTGATCACGCGACCGTCTTTACCGGTCTCAGTCGAAACGATTTCCGTCGGCTTGATGTCCGGGGGCAAACAGGATTGCCCGCGCGCCGGCGACGCAGCCGCCGCACAAACAATTACCGCGGCCGCCGCGATAAATACGCCGCTCAGTAAATATTGCCCTCGTTGATTTAGTTGAAACATAATCCCTTCAGTGCGAGGTCACGCTAACATTATTCGCCGTTAGCGAGTTGCCCGTTGCCCGCTGAAATTCGGCGATGGCTTTGTTAAGATCGGTCTGGGCCCGCAGTTCGTTGCCTCGGGCGATGGTCAATGAAGTTTGCCGATCGAGCACGAGGAACACAGTCGATTGGCCGACATCGAGTTTGCGTTTCTCACTTTCGTACTGCTGCTCGGCATTTTCACGCGCGACTGCGGCGGAGCGCAAGCGAGCCTCAGCAGTCGTGACCGACTGCGAAGCATTTCGCACTTCGACCTGAATCAACTGTTCGAGTTGCTGTCGCTGCGTCGCGATGCGGTCACCTTCAATCTCAGAGTGTGCTAGTTGTCCTTCCGCAGTCCGATTGCGCAGCGGCAGACTGATCGTTACGCCAACGCGAACATTGTTGAAATCGTTTGACGCCAGATTGGTGAGCGACTGTGGATAGCTACCAATCAAATTTGGCGGCACGGTGGCCGTGGGCGGCGCGGGCAGTGGTTGCAAACCACTAAGCGTCGATAAGTCATTCACGCGCGCGCGCAACGCATCGTTACTCGCGGATAACGGATTCGCAGTGGTGACACGCGTACCCGCATTTCCCACCACGCCGTACGAGCCGACTAAATCGACCTGTGGCTTAGTCAGGTCGCGATAGAGTTTCTGATCGAGTTGATTGATCTCACGGGCGAGGTCGGACTCGCGCAACTCGGGACGGTTCTCCAGGGCCGCTCTCATGGCATCCGGCAACATGACCGGCGGCACAGTCAGGTCAACATCGTCGGTCGGAATTAAAGACCGGTTCCAAATTGCCGCGGCCTGATCTTCCGCGATCAGGTTCTTCAGATTGTTCTCAGACCGATTGACGTCCTCGAGCGCGGTGAACTCAGCCTGTTCGAGATTCGCTACTTGCGTCTGAGCCGCCACGATGTCGATCGGCGCCAGCGTGCCTTCCGCCACCATGCGTCGATTGTGTTCGAGCTGCGTGCGCGCGTCGTTCAGCGACTCACGCTGAATCTGCAAATTGCGCAGATTGAATACCAGGTCCCAATACGAACGCTGCACAGTCGTGATCACCTCAATCGCGCGTTGGCGAAACTGCGCGTCAGTTAAAGAGAGATTCTTTTTGGCGACTTCGATTTGACGGCGCGGTAAATCAAAAGCGCGTCCGCGCAAGAGCGGCTGCGCATAGGTGAACGTTAACGCCGTCGGGTATGACGGATTCAAAACGTTAAAGGCGCTGTTGCTGGTCAAACGGATCGACGAAAAATCGACGCGATAATTGCCGCCATACCTGGGTGTGAGTCCCTCGAACCGAGTCGTCGCGGTGAAGTCACTCGTCTCTACGTTGGCCGCGCCACTCAACACACTCGTCGCCGGAGTAATAATCCGCTCATAGTAACTTTGCGCACTCCAGTGCGGATCGTAAGCGCCGTGCATGGTTAGCAGATCCGCTTCCGCCATGCGCACGTTGTCACGCGCGACCTCAATGTCTTTGTTGTTACGCAAAGCGAGGACGATGGCGTCGCGCAGAGCGATCGGCTTTTGATCGTTCACGTCCACGCCGACCCGGCTCAGCGCAGGCAAAGCCTTCGTGGCATCAGCATGAAAATCAAAGGCCATCCCCGGCAGCTTCTGCGTCTGTTGAGCGGAAATCATTTGTGAACGTGAAGGTGTTGGCGACGCGACCGGCTGCTGCGCGAATCCGTGATGCGCCGCGAACAAAGCGAAAACGAATGCGATGATGATTGTCTTAAACATGTTCCCTAATAAAGATGCGGTCGCGGTGGCGACGCCTCGCCGCGCGCGTCCCAGGATGCGACTGATTGATGAACCGATTCGCGACCAGACGCGGCTGCGCGCGAGATCGTCGAACAGCGAATAGAAGACCGGCACAGCCAACAAGGTCAGCAGCAGGCAGAGCGACTGCCCGCCTACAACCAGCACGCCGATCGAACGGTTTGTGCCGGAGCCGGGCCCGCTCGAAATTGTCAGCGGCGTCATGCCGGCGACGAGCGCGATAGTCGTCATCAGAATTGGCCGCAGCCGATCGCGATTGGCCTGAATGATCGCTTCATGGCGCTCCATCCCCTGCCGTCGCAAACCGTTTGTGTGATCGATTTGCAGGATGGCGTTCTTCTTGACCACGCCAAACAGCAGCAGCAGTCCGAGACCCGAAAAGATGTTGACGGTTTGGGCCGTCACCAGCAGCGAGACGATGCCGAACGGAATTGCGAGCGGCAGCGTCAGCAAAATCGTGATCGGGTGGACGAAGGATTCGAACTGCGCCGCCAGGACCATGTACATGAAAACAAACGAAAGAACGATCGCGA
>DATNEI010000029.1:0-9605 GCA_035606795.1 Pyrinomonadaceae bacterium | reverse complement strand
AGTTGTCTCGCTCGACTCTGCCGGTTCACCCAGAAGCCGCGCGTGCTGCTTTGCGGCTGCCGGACTCTCACCCGTGCCGCGCGCTGGATAGATCGGTCCGATTAAATCGCGTGTACCATTGAGGTCAATGGCCTCGAGATAGTAAGCGGTGTCGGCGGTGCCTTCGCTGTCGAACCATGAATAAGCGTAACCGGCGCGTAACTGGCTCCGCGGTCCCACCTTCAAGGCCGACCCGGCGACAATCGCCGGTGTGACGCGCTCGCGCTGTCCATTCCGTTCGCGATACAGCTGGTATCCCAGATTGTTGACTTCGAATCCACTCTCCCAACTCAACTGCACGCCGTCGCTGTAACTTTCAGCAGCCCACTTGCTGAGTTTGACTGCGGTTGGCGCTGCGGGCTCTCCGACGGTCCAATCAGAAAAGTGACTAACGGCCTTGAGTGTGGCTTTGTTGTTCACCGTATCGACGCAGGCAGTAGTGCAGCCATCATTCTCGAAAAATACCGAGATGCCGCTCTCTACGCGGATAATTCGATAATTCGCTTCGTTGCTCGTGACCGGAATGTCGGTTGGATCTAGATAATGGAAGGTAAGATCCGTCGTGATGCCTGAGCCGCTCAGCGTCCAATATCGTGACAGCGACTTGGTTGCATTAACCACTGGTGCCGTCGCCTGTTTGGCTATCACAGTTAGATTGCCCGCACTCGTGGAGTTTTGTGCATCAACTGGTGAGTAGCCATTAATCGTGCCCACATCAAAAGTGAAGTTGGCCGGGCCCGATCCTGCGAAGTTCCTCTTCTCGTTACCGATAATGTATCCGGCGAAGCCAAGATAATTGGGAACGATCGATCCGTTCACCGTAATTATGTTGGTGGGCGTGAAGCCCATCTGCACAATCCGCCCGAGGTTCACCGTGGTTAATGTATCGACTGTCGCATCGCTTCCGAAAATAATTCCGTGCGCGGGGGCGCCTACTCCGTTCCCGAACGTCACCGTGCCACCCGCACCAGGCACTTTGATTTGAATACCACCCGAACCTCCGGTGAGGTTTACATCCGCAGCCGTTCCGCCTCCGGTCCCGACGCTAGTGATGTTGCCTTGGATCGTGACCGTGCTTGAGCCAGACCCGAAATAGCTGAGCGAAGATCCCGTCGTGTTGGTGCTGTTGATTACCAGATTGTCGAATTGGAAATTGCCGGTGCCGCCGTCGCTCGCGGCAACTGCGATGCCGGCCGGATCGCCCTTTCCGATTTCCAGGTTCGCATAGGTTCGGCCGTTCCCGTCAAAACCAGTGGCGGTGAAGAACCTGGCGAAACTGCCGGTTTGAAAAGAGACCACCGACGGATTCCCGGTGGCGCCGAAGGGACTGCTGCCGGCATTGTGAGAATAAGTAGCTCCGCCGGCAAAAACGATTGAGCCGGCCGCGCCATTTCCTGCGCTCCCATCACCGAACGGATTGCCGACGAAGCCAGTACTGGTGGTAAAGAAAGATCCGGATTGGAAAGTGATCGCACTCGCTGCTAAACCGATCAGTCTGTGCGCACCGCCGGTGACTACCATTGTGCCCGAGACGTTTCCAATCGTTCCGGAAGCCAACTTAATCGTGAGCGGGTTGCTGCCACTCAGCGTCAATCCGAACGAACTAAGATCGAAGCCGTTAACGCCTGCGCCGGCGTTGATATTCAGGGTGTTTGCTCCGCCACCCGTGCTAAACGTGGGTGACGATCCCGAGATATGCAGCTCGGCGATAGTTTCATTCGTGCCCGCGAGTGCGCCTGCGACATTTGTAACAATCGGCGTGGGCGTACCACTGCCGAAGATCAAGACGTCACTCGCATTCGGCGTTGTGCGCGTAGGCGTCCAGTTCGCAGGGTTCGTCCAGTCAGTGCCGATGGTGGGCGCCCAGGTGTAAGTGTTTGAGGCACACGTCGACACGAACACCCAATTCGGGCCGTTGTTGCCGCTATTCGTTCCGCTGAATACGGTGATGAGAGCTGTGCCGGCCTGGTCTCTGACATCAACGTCGGTCATTTGGAAAGTGCCTGAACCCGACCAGCTGCGTTGCGCTCCGTTCAGCGAGGATCGAATCAGGATGTCGTCGTTGCCACCACACGCGGCGCCGTTAGCGTTGTAGGTAATGGTGCCGCTGTTCGCTACGTCTCCCGAAAGAGTGAGATCCCCGGTGCCGGTGTTTTGGAGTGTGGCGCCGGACGAAACAGTAATCGCGCCGCTGGTCAGATTTGACGACGTCCCCTGATCGAACTTTCCATTCGTGATATTGAGTGAAGTGTCAGTTACGTTTTGTGACAGCGTAACGGTATTGTTTCCGACGCCAGTATTGGCGATTGTCAGATTGGCGAATGCCGTTACTGACGATCCACCGATCGATTGATTGGTGTTGCCGTCAAAGGTGACCTTGAAGCCGTTTGAGATAAACGTGCCGTTATTGGTCCAGTTTCCGCTGACAGTAACGTCAGCGCTCAGCGACAGCGTCGCGCCGCTATCGATTTGCACATTATGATAGGTGCTGTGGCTTGAATAAATTCCCGACTGAACCCAGAGCAATCCCGTGACGACTTGTCCGGAATTTCCGGTGACCGTGTTGTTCCCGCCGCTTCCCGTATTGGCGATGGTGAGATTTGCGACAGTCGCAGGCAGACCATTCCCTACAACCTGATTCGCCGCGCCGTTGTAAACGTAAGACGCGCCGCTGTTGAAGGATCGAGCCCCAACGCCTTGGACGTTTCCCGAGGCGCCGGATGAAGTGATTCCATTCGCGTGGCCAATGCCAAGGATGCCTCCGGAATTGAGCGTGAAGGTGCCCGGGCCGGAGATGATCGACGTGCCCATGTTGAGTGTGCCGCCATTGTTAACGACGACAAAGCCATTGATCGTCACATTACCCGTCAGCGTGACCACGGCCGGAGCGTTTACGGTGATGCTGTTGTAAGTAGCTGCCGCCACGGTACCATTCGAATTGAAAACCAAATCGGCGTAGGGATTGTCGTAACAGACTTGGACGTCATTCAATACCGGTGTGGCACTACTGTTTGTCGTGCCGAGGTACGCTTTGTACTTCAAGTACCGGAGACCAGTGAACTGCGAGAGCGAGGCGCCGCTGGTCGTAAAGAACGTCGCCGCCGTCGTGTCTGGTCCTACAAAGTTAAAGGGACCGGAGGCGCTATTGCTGCCCGCGACCTGGAACTTCACGGTTGTGTTTGCCGGCGTAGTGGCCGTCCACGATAGCGTCGTCCAGTTGGCAGTGCGGCCAAGAATAGGATTACTGTCCTTTACAGAAGAAGTGAGATCGCCAGAGGACGCGAACCCAGTGGACATATAGGTCTTGAAACCGAAGTCCTGACCCTGCGAAGTCCAGGTGCACGCCAGCGTGCCGGAATTACAGCTGGTTCCATCGATCCGGGCGCCATTGGCGTATTGATTGTTGTTGCTTCGCAGCCATGCATAAGAACCGGTCGTTCGGTCCGTCAGTAGACGTGCAACTATCGCGTAGGTGGTGCCCGTGGTTAGACTTGCCGGACTGGCGAAAGTCGCCGAGTAGAATGTGCCGGCCCCCGAACTGAATCCGGCTATCGTGGTCGACGCGAGGACGGTGGTAGTAGGCAAACCACCGCTCGTCGTCCGGATTTCAATCGTTATGGCCGGATTTGTGCCTGAACAGCCACTGCAAAACAAGTCCGCGTCGATTTGTGTTATCTGCCCTGTCACGCCAGGAATAAACGTTTGCGCGTACCACGTGGTGGTTGTGATGATCTGTCCGGTACCGCCGACAGTTGTATTCTGCTGATCCAGCGTCCCGGCGGCCGTCGCTAGTTTCACGTCGCCGGGACTCGTTGTGAGATCGACATTGCTTGCCGTTCCTGCCTGAAAGTCAGCTTGAGTCGTATCCGTAAAGCAACTCGACGTAGGGGTTGCGGTCAGCGCGAAATCCCGCGTCGTTGTGGCGCTATCGGTGACAATCACGCCTCCGACTGTGTTGGTGTTGTAGCCGGGGAAAGAGGCGGAAACGCTGTAAGTGCCGACTGCGACACCTGTGAATTGATAGAATCCGCTGCCGTTCGTGGTCGTCGTGAGGGATCCAACCGTTACGGTCGCGCCATTGATTGGACTGCTAGTGCTTGCGTCGGTCACAGTTCCTTGCAACGTCCCGGTCGCGCCTATAGAGATTTCCCACATGCCCCGGCCGTGTGTAGCGATGCGCAATGTGCGGCTGGAGTTTTGGATCGCCATGTCGAAGACAGCGACTCGCGGCAGCCCCGTGCCAAACGGCGCCCAGGTTGTGCCGCCGTCACTCGAACGATAGACGCCAATGTCCGTGCCTGCGTAAAGAAAGTTTGAGTTTGACGGATCAACGACAAATGCGTTGATCGGAATATCGGGAATTTGACCGCCATCCACGCCCGTCCAGGTTGGCGACGCGACATTCAGGTTCGTGGTTTTATAAACGTGTGAAGTCGTAGCGCCGAAATAAACAGAGAGCGTTACATAAGCAGTATTCTGATTGTTAGGATCTATTACTGCTCGCGAGATATAGCCGGCCGGAATCGTGCCGGTCACGTCAACTAGAGTTGATGAACCGGTCATTGTGCGCCACACCTGACCATTCGAAAGACCCACCATGCGGACTAAATCATTCTGTGGCGAGATACCGAGTGCACTGATCGGAACCCCAGAAACAATCGGTCCTTGACTGACTACGGTATTCGTCGCGCCGGGAGTTGCGGCGCGGTGCAAACGATCTGTTCCGCTATAAATGGGATTTGGCGAACCGGGACCAAGTGCCATCGGCATATAGAATTCAACGGCTTCGTTACATGAATAACCTCCACCATTCGTGCAACTCACCGACCCGCCGGTACCGCTGAATGACCAACTATCGGTTGTCGGATTACTGACAAACGCCGCGTTCGCCGTGCTCGTAACAAAAGCGTAGCCGATGAGATTGCTCGTCTGATTAAAGTACGTGTGGTACATGTTCAGGGTGGTCAAGCTCGTCTGGCTTTGATCGATCAGAGCAAAGCCACCATCCCCGAAATCCGCCTGGTTCCACGTGTTCCCCGTGAAAGTACCGCATGGTCCCTGACATTCAGTGCCGTTGTCCTGAGTTCCGCCGATGGTGAAATTCGCGTCGGTGGAATGCACTGCGATGGATTGAAACTGCGTGGCGACAAAGCCGGCGTTGTTCAAGCTGGTCCAACTGGAGGCTGCATTCGTGGACTTCCAGATGCCGCCGTCGTTACCGGTCCAGATCGTGTTGTGATTCAACGGATCAATTTCGATGGCGTGCTCGTCCGCGTGCAGTCCATTTTGCGAGGCTGTGAAGGTTGGCGCGCCCGTCGCATTTGTTACTTTTGTTAGGACGTGCGCGCTGCCACTGTCACCGGCCCCACCAAGATAAACAACATTCGCGTCAGTCGGATCGACCACGATTGGCATATCGTAGGTACACTGCCCGTCGCAGAAACCGCTGGTGCCGAGGGCGCCGCTCCACGCCAGTGTGCTCGGACCTGATGCGGCCGTATAGGTTCCACGCTTGAATGTTCCGCTGGATTGACTCGTCGTCGTATAGACGTAGACCGTGGTTCCGGTCTTATTCAAAGAGATTTCAAAACGTTCCGATGTGCTGGGACTACTGGCCGCGAGGGTCCGCGTGAACGTGGGATTTGCGGCATATGGGTCGGTCGAATAGTAAATGCCGCCGCTGCTTGCTGTGCTAAAACCGAGCGCGGTCGCAAACATCACATTTGGATTGCCCGGCTCGAACTCCATATCGGTAACGTTGCGGTTTCCGCTGTTGTCCGTCGCCACGGTCATTCTGGTGAATTGCGGATTGGCAGAAGTCGCGTTGGTCGAGCGCCACAAACCGCGCGGGCGGGATGACCCAGCCGTTCCATCCACCCCTGGAATCGTGACGCAACCGATACCGCCGATTCCGGAGCCGCTGCCCACGAAAATAGTGGCAGGGTCCGTGGGGTGGACGAGGATTTTCCCGATCGCGCGTCCCGTAAATTGATCTACGTTGTTTGTGTCTTGATTGAATGGTCCGCTTAGAGTCGGCGACGCACTGTCGGCATTGTCGATACGATAGACGCCGACGCCGAAGTAACTATCACAGGAAAAATTTTCTTCGCCTGTGCCGACATACACGGTCGACGGTTGCGAAGGCGCAATTGCAATGGCTCCAATTGCCAGGGAATTGGCGTTATCAAAAATCGGCGTCCAGGTTGCGCCTCCATCCAGGGTGCGAAATACGCCCCCCTGTGCAGCTCCGACGTAGGCTATATTTGAATTCGTCGGATGAATGGCAATCGCAGTGATACGTCCGCTGACAGGGACATTGTTAGTATTAAAGGTCTGGCCATTTGGCAGCGGAGATGGGCCGATGGAATTCCACACTGTGCCGCTCGTTGGTATATTCAGACCTACCAGATCTCCCATACTTACACTCGGCGAATTTGTTTGCTCCGTTGTCCCTTTCCTAAGTTCTTCCCGCTCCCTCATTTCGCGGATGGCTTTCCCGCGCCAACTGGGATCGAAGGGCCTGCCTGGTACGATGCCGCGCAACTTATTGATATGCGCCTCGCGGCGCTCGAGGTAGTCTTCCTTTTCAATCTTTCCAGCCATGAATGCCGGCAGATCCGGATCGTATTCTGCGTCATCTGCCGGCGCATCCGTTTTGGACTGGCTGGCTGTCGTCGTGTCCGGCCTCTGTTCGCGTTCGGTGTCAACGGCGGGCGCGTTACCGGGCAATCGGCTTGAGTCTGTTCGCAAGTCGCGATTTTGTGTATTTGCTCGTGCTGGATAATTTCTTAGCGTCTTCTTCCACTGCCAATTCGCTTCGCTTAGCCAGGAAACAGACAGGGCATGTGAAGCGGCAACCGGGATTTTGACTGCCGTCGCTGGTGCCTGCGCGCGCGAGGATATTAGTGTCGATAGAGCCACTGTGACGGCAATAACCATCACGGCTATGACAACGACAAGACGAGTAGCTTTCAGAGAATGTATTTGACGAACGAAGGGTAAAAAAGAATTTTTAATACGCATGGCAATCTTGGACAGTCGAATTAAGGGAGGTCTTTCCGATATTAATCTTGCGGAGTATACGCCTGGCCTGACTAACGGGACAGTATTATTCAGAGAAATACAGCCCGAGGCAAGGCTGAAACGGGGCGGAAGTGCCGGGGAAGCAGGGCAAAGTTTGACGCGTTGCGATGAGTGAGACTTGGCTGAGCGCGCTAAGTGCTTCGCCGAATTTCAGTAACTGACGAAACACTTAGCCGAGTGCTCACGCTCCTACCTCAGCCGCATCGACGGATCGCCGAGAAGTAGCCAGGTGCGTTGGACGTCTTTGTCTGCGATGGAGAGCTTGGCCGGTTTGAAACCGTCGCCGAGTCGGACCGCAGTTGAGCCGAACAGTTGCTGGTAGAACCGTGAACTCATCACGAACTGCGCGTCAGATTCGGTGAAGCCGGACGAAGCCCACACCGCCATGGCGCCGCCTTGCGGCGCTTTCAATAGAGACTCGCCGAGGCTGTCGATGTACGCATCCTGCGAATAACCATTCAAACAAGTCATCAATACAAACAACGTGGGCCGGTTGCTGTTGTTGAGATTGGTGGCCAAGTCAGAGTCGAGCAGGCTTGCGCCTGTCCAGACCGTCACCGAACCATGTCCAAAGTAGTTGGCCACCAGCGGCCCATTGTTGAGATTATTCACAATCTGAGTGCGCGTCAGATCATCGCTGCCAATGTCCGCCCGATTGATCGTCGTGACTGCAATGTTGGAGGGCAGAAGTGAGGCAGTTGCACTGCTCTCTGATTCAAAGCCTGAGTCTGAGACGAGCAGAGCTCCCCGCAGAGGTGTACCCGTCTGCCGCTCATGCTCATAGGCGAGAATCTTGTTGACCATCAAGGTGGCATCTGCGGCCGTGCGCGCCGGCAGCCGGCCGGTAGCGACGTCAGCCACACCATCGCCGTCAAAGTCCGTCAACCAGTCGTCTGAAGCCGTCTCCAGATAGAACGTGTCGATAAGCTTGGTTGGGACAAAGTCTGCAAACCCCTGGTTGAGAGAGTTCCTGGGATCCCAACTACTGTCGCCCACCAAAAGCAGATAACGCGGTGCATGCGCCCAGTGGGTGTTGGTCCAGGAGAGGAAGTCGCGCAAAGCATTAGGCGTGTGCACCCCAAAGCTGAACTCGTCATAGACATCTTCAATGTCTACGACTGAGACCGTCAGACCTTCACTGCGACGTTGCACCGCCAAAGGCTCAATCGCACTGCGGAAGTCCTGATGCGTCACAATCAGTATGTCTGCGGCCGGCATCGTAGTTAAGCTCGACGGCTGATTGGGGGTTAAAGCCGCCGCATGTGACGCCAGATCGTCTGTGAACGCCATGAAGGTGCGTGTGCCTGTATTGCTGGCGGTTTGCAGCTTAAAGGCATAACCGTCATTCATGGAGTTAATCTGCGGCGCTGCTTCGCTCGGGGTAGCCGGGTTCGTGATGTCTATGACTCGGATGGCCGCAGAGCTGAAGCCGTTGACGACCACTGTTCGTCCGGCCGGGACGCTGAAGCGCAGCGCGTTATTCTCAGCGCGATAGCTGTGGGCGTAAGTGAGCGATACAGAGTCGATCAGACTCACGTCGGTACTACCGCCCGTCGCTGCCAGCGTCACCACGTTCGTGCCTTCATTCAGTAATGAGCGCGAAACCGGGAAACTTTGTGTGGGATGCTGACGACCGGTGAAACTGACCATACCCACAGACGTGCCGTTCAACTGCACCTGCACTTCGTGATCGCCTTCGGTGGCTCCCTGCAAAGTGACTGCCAGTTGCGCCTGGGTAGAGGAAGTATCGAGGTTATTGACGGTCAGGTTCTGGGTGACCGGATTGCTGGTAATGACGGGACCAAAGATGTTGCTGGCTTCGCCATTCAAAAGACTGGAGAAGTAGATCAGCTTATCTGCGCGCTCGACGGTTAAACCAAAGCTGCCGCCGAGAAGACTGGTCCAATCCTGAGTGGTTGGCTTCGGCGCTTTGGGACGAGTGATACGTTTGCCTAAACTGCTGCCGTTAATCAGCCAGTAGACTTGGGTATCGGTGCTGAGCGTATCCAGCGCCTGCCCATAAAACTCGATCGAATCGCCGGCCTCAAAGCGGCTGCCGTTGGCATTGACGATGATGGGGATCTCGTTACCGGCAACGAACAACTGGAGGCGGCGCGGATCGGAGTTCTGGTTCAGTCCGGCGGCCACCAGTTCAGGTTGCGTTAGGCGATACCAGCCGGATTGCGACACTGAGATCTTCACCGCCGCACTGCTCGGGAGAGAGCTTTGACTCAGCGCAGGCTGTGGAACAGTGGACGCATCAGCTGATGCATCATCATTCATCCGGCCTTTCATAATCGGGCCTGCTGAAGCCGGCCACGTTTGCTCGAAGCGATTGGCATTCGATGAATCAGTTGTCTCGCTCGACTCTGCCGGTTCACCCAGAAGCCGCGCGTGCTGCTTTGCGGCTGCCGGACTCTCACCCGTGCCGCGCGCTGGATAGATCGGTCCGATTAAATCGCGTGTACCATTGAGGTCAATGG
>DATNEI010000015.1:0-39745 GCA_035606795.1 Pyrinomonadaceae bacterium | reverse complement strand
TCGACTGTACTTGAGCGTAGACGACATTGGGGTTGCTCGGTGCTACCGCAATATCAACGCGGCCGAGTTGATTACCGGTAGTAGAGTTGACATAAGCCGCGCCGCTGCCGGCATTCATATTTGCATTCGCCGGATAGGTCGCGGCGGCGCCATAGATAAAGCCATTCGCGTTGCTGGCGATCGAAGTGAAAGTCGGACAGCCGGACGCCGGCATCGTGGCGCTGTAGATTCCGTTTGCTCCGTTGTTACCGAGGTCGTACTGCACTGTCGTGGCGAAACCTCTGGTGCCGACCGCGGCAATGATGCGTGTGACGCCGCCGCCCATGTTCGTTAGTTCCAGACCAGTAGTGTCCTGTCTCTGGGTATTGAAGCCGTTCGTCATGCATGGTCCGGTCCAGTTAACGCCACCGTCATAGGAAAAGAAGACGCCCTTCTTTGTGCCCGCCACGACCTTGTTGCTGTTGTTGGGATCGACTCGGACTTTGCCCACAGCGTCGTACTGGGGGAACTGGCCGGCCGGTTCGCCGTAACCGGCGCCAAATACGTTTGCGCCGAGGACTGTCCACGTCGCACCGCCATTCATCGTCTTTAAAATTCCCTGACTACCCATTGAGAACGATCCAAAGTTCAGATCGCCTGTGCCGGCGTAGACAATATTGTGGTTGTTCGGATCGATTGCCAGCGTGTCGATGCTTAGCGTCGAAATCAGAGGATCGTCTGTGGTGACTGTCCAGGTCGTGGCCGCGCTGCAACAATTTGTGGTCTTCCAAACGCCGCCACCCACGCTCGCCGCGTAAGCGACAATACTGCCATTCGTAGTCGTTGTGGGATCGACCACAATCGCGTTAATGCGTCCGGCCGTGGTTGTGTAGTCGAAGCAGCCGGAGCATCCGGTCATCTTTTCCGGCTTTGGTCCGAGCGCGGTGAACCCGCTCGAACTCAACGCCAGTGGTGATGATTGGTTCACGACATTCTTGTTCTTTTGGCCACTCGGCACGCCGCGCGCGACTTTGGAATCGTCAGCTGCGGCTTTTCGCAACCATTCGGGACTGTAGTTACCCGTCGGATAAGTCAGACGATGCATCCAGTAACTTTCCTGATCAATCAGGCGTTCTCCATCAGTTAACGGATCCGTGCCTGAGAATTCGGTTTCCGCTGATACACCTGAAGTGCTTCCCGTTCCCACCGCCAGGTATGAAGCAATGCCGCCTGTGGTCGCCGAAGCGTAGGCCTTCCGCTTTTCAGGTCTTGAGAATTTGTTTCCTTCGACCTCGTTGTCGGCCATGATGCTCGTGACGCTGAATGCCCCTTTGCCGTCAGCGGTCGCCTGGATCGTTCCCGTCTCGTCCCCGTCGCTGCTGATTACGATGGTTATAGCCTCACCCGGCGTCCAATTTGCCCCGGTGAACACGATGGTCTCACCCGGTAAGTAGGTGCTCTTGTCAGTCGCGATGGTTGGATCGCCTGGGCCACCGCTGGAACGAGATGTTCTGGTGGAGAACTGAGCGGCCGCAACTGCGGCAACAAGAATCAAAACAAAATACACGTACACGCGCGGATGTCTGGGGTTCAGCTTGCGATCCATTTTGATCTCCTCGGGGCGAGAAAGGCGGATTGTGGTTGTGAGCTACTCTTAACGTCGATAGCTCGAGACTGATGCGATTTATTACGGCACTTGAGTGGTCCTGCTTTACGTTAGGAATGGCGCAAGTGCCTATGCTCTCACAAAGTATGTTTCCGAAGACGATTTTGCCGCGGAGATAATCTCTCCAGTAAGAACTGACTGAATAATGAGCGCGTACAATACTATCGACCGCCGTTGATTTCAACAGTTTTTGTCAGGAACCGCGACGATCACTTTAGTGTCTCGTACTCTTTCCTGGCTGCCACCAGCAGCGGGATATCCGAGTCCGCATCCTTCCACAGCGAAAAGAAAGTCTGATAAGCATTACGCGCGGCCGCTGTGTCGCCTTTCAAGACTTCCGCGCGGGCAATTCCCAAATAGGCAGGTGCATACAAGGGCGATCGCGCGGCCCAGCCCCGATGGTTGGTGATGTTTTGAAACTCCGCGGCGGCTTCGGCTCCTTTGTTCAGCTTGAGCAGAGCTTGACCGCGAAAATATTGCGGCCAGTAGCTGCCGACAATTTGGTATCGAGTAGCCGGTTCAAGCAACTGGACAGCCCTGGCCGCATCACCTTCGTGCATTGCCAGCAGCGCACGATTCACAGGCCAGTACACAACGTTCAAGAGAGTATCGTTGGGAAACTTCTTCGCGATCTCATCCATCAACGCCTGCGTCTGGACGCTGTCGCCACAGACAGCAAACGCGGCTGACGCGGCTTGCACCGCTCCCGTTACTCGCGAAACCCGAAAAGTGCGATCCGCTAATGCTTTGATGTGATCGCAATTTTGAAACACACTCTCAAGCTGCATCTGCAACGCGAGCACTCCAGCCGCGCCATCGTTTTGCTGATGCGAGATTGCCGCCTCGGCGGCGCGCTCGTTCAAATCTCTCGCCTTCTTCAGCTGCCCGGAAAACGCGGCGACTTCCGCTTGCCAGGCCAACGCGTTGTACTCACCCGGCTTGCCGTTCCACCAATCAAGCTGCTGCTTCATGCCGTTGGCGTCGCCCTGCACGAACGCGATTGAGTAGAGATTCGCGCGAAAGAATATTGAATCGAGTTTTTGCTCGAGCGCCTGCTGATAGACTTGTTTCGCTTCGTCAAAACGATTCAGTTCCATCAGCGCCGTCGCCAGGTTGTCGCGCGGCGGCGCCGTATTCGGATTTAGCCGGATAGCTTCGCGCGCTTCTTCCATCGCCTTGTCGAGCGCGCCCCCGTCGGCGATGTACAAGTTGGACAGTTGGATGTGCGGAATCGGATCGTTTGGATAAGTGCGCTTCCAAAGCTCGAGCGTCTCGATGTACTTTTCGCGCTCGCGCGTCACCAGCCCGTAATAACTGACTGCGGTGATATAAAACTTTTCTCGCTCGCTCACGCGGTCGCGTAATTCAAATGCTTTCTCGGCGGCGGCGGTCGCCAGATCGCGCTGGCCCGTGTTCGCGTAGGCCGTGGCCAGTCGCGCGTACGCAATCGCAAAGTTTGGATCCAGTTCGATGGCGCGCTTGAAGAACGGAACCGCGTCCGAGTAGCTGCCCTTCAAATGATTATCAAGCCCAATCGAATATGCTTTGAACGCTTCCAGTGACGGCGTCGTCGCCTGTTCAATTGGCGCATCGAATTTCTGCAGCGAAGCCAACGACTCTCCTAATTTTTCTCTCAGCCGCGTGGTTGCTTCACCCAGACGCTTGATCACCAGCTCCTTGCTTTCAGCCTCGACCTGCTCGCGCGCAATGGCATCGCCGGTTTGCGCGTTTACCGCTTCGATCGTGATCAAGTAATGACTGCCCACGCTGGAAATTGTGCCGCTCAGAAACGCTTTCAATCCCTGACGCAAACAAATGTCGCGCGCCAGGTCGCGCGTGATTCGCTCAGTCGGCGAACGATCCAGGAATCGCAGCGCGTCGCGTACTCGCTGGTCACCGAAGATGTTTAAGAAGGGAGATTGGCCAAGTTGCGCCGCCAGTGCCTGTTTCAAGGTGCCGTCGAAGACCTGGTCGCCTGTCTCGTTCACAAAGTCTGCGATCAGAATCGTATCTTTGTCGGTCAGCAGCGTCGCCTTTTTGAAAAATGCAAAGTACCCGACCGTAACTGCCAGCGCGATGACGGCCAGTCCAACCGCGATCGCCGCGACTCGATGTTGCCGCAACTCGCTGCCGAGATAGCTCGCCGTCATTCCGCGCGTGGACGTGCCTGAAATTGTGCCACTCGACGACAATGCGCGATTCTCAGAAGCAAAATGGCCTACCTCGCTGACCGTCGACAACACGCTGGTGGAATGAAGCGTGACCGCGTCGGCGAGTTCACGCCGCAACTCCTTCAATTCAATCGCGACGTCTTTGATTGATTGGTAACGGTCCTCCGGATCCTTTTCCAGGCAGCGCCGGACTATCTTCTGTAGTTCGACCGGCGCATCCGGATTAAAGTCGGTAATCGGAGGTACCGGTTCGCGAATAATCTTGTTGAGTCGCTCGATCCGATCTTTCCCTTCGAATGCTTTTCGTCCCGTCACTGCTTCAAACAGGATGCAGCCGAAGGCAAAGATGTCAGACCGCTGGTCGATTGCCGACGTGCGGCCTTGCGCCTGTTCCGGGGACATGTAGCCGGCAGTTCCCAGCACGACGCCAACTGTCGAATGCGATTCGGAAAGATCCATCGTATCGAATTCGCGCTCGGCACTGCTCAGCAAATTACCGCGCGCTGCCTCGATCAGCTTCGCCAGTCCGAAATCGAGAATCTTCACTTGCCCATCGCGCGCCACCATTATGTTTTCCGGTTTCAGATCGCGATGGATGATGCCGGCGGCGTGGGCCTTTGCCAGGCCTTCCGCGGCATATTGGAACCAGCGCAGAAGCTTCCGCAGTTCGGGCGGCACATCGGCGAGACAATGCCGCAAAGTCTTACCATCGATGTATTCCAGGGCGATGTAATTCAGCCCGCGCTCCTTGCCGATTTCGTAAATCTGGGCGATGTTCGGATGGTTTAGGGCCGCCGTCGCTTTTGCTTCCTGCACAAAGCGACGCATGCGATCTTCATTGTCAGCTAGTTGTTCGGGAAGAATCTTCAGCGCGACGCGACGATCGAGGCGCGTGTCGATGGCCAGATAAACTTCGCCCATGCCTCCGACACCCAGTTGCGTGCCGATTTCGTATTGGCCAAAACGTGTTCCCGGAGGGATGGCCATTGGGGGTTCCAAATCCTTGCTGGCCGGGCAGTCTATCACCCGTGTTTGCGTTTTACCACGGATTGGAAAGCAGCGGGTTTGAGCGGAGGGATTACTTCTTCAGCCAGCCGAGCAGGCCGTAGAGCACGGTCTCGCGGTTTTCTTCATAGATCGCTTTAGTAAGTGGGATATTCATCGGGCAGGCTTTCACGCAGTTCTGCGCGTTGCCGCAATTGGTGATGCCGTCTTCTCCCATCAACGCCTGGAGCCGTTCATCACGATCCATCGCTCCTGATGGGTGCATGTTAAAGAGACGAACCTGGGCGATCGCCTGCGGGCCGATGTAGTTATCGCCGTCGTACTGTGGACAAGCTTCGAGACAACAGCCGCAGGTCATGCAACGCGAATAAGCATAACGCTCCATCACGTCTTCCTGATCCATACGCGGGCCGGGACCGAGGTCGTGACTTCCGTCCAACTCAACCCACGCGTGGACTCGCTTCAAATGATTGAACATCTGCGAGCGATCGACTTGGAGGTCGCGCACGTTCGGGAACTTCGACATGGGCTCGAGTTTGATGGGCTGATCAAGTTTGTCGACCAGCGCTGAACAGGATTGGCGCGCACGTCCGTTAATAACCATGGTGCAAATGCCGCACACCTGCTCGAGACAATTCATGTCCCAGGAAGGCGGTGTCGTTTGCCGGCCCTGTTTGGTAACCGGATTCTTGCGAATTTCCATCAGACACGAAATGACGTTGAGGTTTTGACGATAAGGAATCTCGAACTCTTCCCAACGCTGTGGCGCCTCAGGATTGTCGCGACGTTTGATGTGAATTTCGACTGTCTTCATTAGTAATTAGCCGCGGATCAACGCGGATTCACGCGGATGAAGCAAATGAACCGGCCATACGTTTCGGCATTTCTTATCCGCGTCTATCTGCGTGCATCCGCGGCCGGTCCTCTTTGCCTCTGTGGCAATCATCCTTTAGCCGTTTCTTTCTTTTCGTGCGAATAGTCGCGCTTGCGCGGCTCGATTAGCGAGATGTCCACTGCCTCATACGAAAACACCGGGCCCTCACCGGAATACTCGGCGATGGTCGTCTTCAACCAATTGGCGTCATCTCGATCCGGAAAATCAGGCTTGTAGTGCGCGCCGCGCGATTCGTTGCGATTGAGCGCACCCAGCGTGATCACGCGCGCCAGCTCGAGCATGTTGTCCAAATGGCGCGCATGCGGCAAGGCCATGGTCGCCCACAGGTTCGAGTCGTTGATCGAGATGCGCCGGTAACGATCCATTAACTCCAGCAACTTCTCGTCAGTGGCTTTGAGGCGATCGTTGTAGCGAACCACCGTCACATTGTCGGTCATCCACTTGCCCATCTCGTCGTGCAGCTTGTATTGGTTTTCGTCGCCGCCTTGCTTGATGAGCGCGTCGTTGATTTCCTGTTGACGCCTTGTCTCGTCTTCGTAAATGCGCGAGCCATTCGCACCGTTGCGTTCGACATTCTTCGCCCACTCGAGCGCCGCCGGCGCCGCGATGAATCCTCCGTAAACACAACTCACCAGAGAGTTGGCGCCCAAACGATTCGCGCCGTGAATTGAGTAGTCGCATTCACCCGCCGCCAACAATCCGGGAATGTTCGTGCGCTGCTCAAAATCAACCCACAGTCCGCCCATGGAATAGTGGACGCCCGGGAAGATGCGCATTGGCACGTGCTTCGGATCATCGCCTACGAACATCTCATAGATTTCCAGGATGGCGCCGAGCTTTCTTTCCAGCGTCTCAGCCGGAATGTGAGTGAGATCGAGATAGACCTGGTTCTCGCCGTTCACCCCTAGTCCATCCAGACATACCTGGAAGATCTCGCGAGTTGCGATATCGCGCGGCACAAGGTTGCCGTACGCCGGATACTTCTCCTCCAGAAAATAGAAGCGCTCTTTTTCCGGAATCGACGATGGCGAACGACTGTCTTTCCTGGCGCGTGGCACCCAGACGCGGCCGCCTTCACCGCGCGCGGATTCGCTCATCAGGCGCAGCTTGTCCTCGCCGGGAATTGAAGTCGGATGGACCTGGATGAATTCACCGTTCGCGTACTTCGCCCCTTGCTGGTAGCAGGCGGAAACCGCGCTGCCGGTGCAAACCATCGAGTTGGTTGATTTCCCGAAGATCAGTCCGGGTCCGCCAGTCGCAATTATGACTGCGTCAGCGGGAAAAGCTTTCAATTCGAGCGAGCGCAGATTCATCGCGATCAGTCCGCGACAAACCTGATGGTCGTCGAGCACCAGCGACATCATCTCCCAGCCTTCGTATTTCTTAACCTTGCCGCCGGCTTCGAAACGACGCACCTGTTCATCGAGCGCGTAGAGAAGTTGTTGTCCGGTCGATGCGCCCGCGAATGCTGTCCGGTGATGCTTGGTGCCGCCGAAGCGACGAAAATCGAGCAGGCCTTCGTTCGTGCGCGAGAACGGCACGCCCATGCGATCGAACAGATAGATGATCGACGGCGCCATTTCGCACATCGCTTTTGCGGGTGGCTGATTAGATAAGAAATCGCCGCCGTAAACAGTGTCGTCGAAATGCTCCCAGGTCGAATCGCCTTCGCCCTTTGTGTTCACCGCGCCGTTGATGCCGCCCTGGGCACAGACGGAGTGCGAACGCTTTACCGGGACGACTGAAAAGAGCTCGACTTCATGTCCCGCCTCGGCGATCTTCATCGCCGCTGCCAGTCCGGCCAGGCCGCCACCGACGATTGCGATCTTGATTGGAGTAGCCATATGTTGTTCGACAAACTTCAGTTTGTCGTCTATCCACGCGCGACAGGCTGAAGCTTGTCGGACTACAAAATTCCCGGAATCAATCCGCCGGGACGAATGAAAGCAACAGCGGCGTTAATGCCTACTGCGAGAAGCAACAAGCCGAGTGCGATACACGCATAACCCGTCAGACGCTGCGCGCGTTCGCCGATCGTGATGCCCCAATCGACCATGAAAAGCCAGATGCCGTTCGCCAGATGCCACACGGTCGCCGTAATTCCAATGACGTACACGATGAAGATCGGAATCATGTGGAATTCGCGCGATACGATGTCGAATGACTCTCCTGGATGACGCGCCACCGAAAGCGTATTCAATCCAGGTATCATGCCAAACCGAAAATTCAGCACGTGGAATGTGATGAAGAAGAACAGGATGACTCCCGTGACGCGCTGAATCGTGTAAAACCAGTTGCGCGGGTACGGGTAAGCGAGATTGTTCGGCCGGGCTTCAGCCGTAATCACCAGCCCGTAAACCGCGTGATAAATTAGCGGAATGAAAATTCCGATGGTCTCGACGAACAGAATGTATGGAATCGACTGGAGGTCTTTGACCGCGGTATTGAAATCCGCGGCGCCGTTGAGCGCCTTGGAATTTGTGTAGAAATGCTCCAGCAGAAAAAAGCCGAGCGGCATGATGCCCGTCAGTTGATGGAGCTTGCGCAAGACGAAAGTCCGGCTCAGACGAATCGCCAAGGAAGATCTCCTTTTCCGGTTTGCTCAACCAAGAGTAGCTGTCTCAGCGGGATGTTTGCTTGCAATAACAAAGGAAATTATAGAGCGATGATGCACAAATGCAAAACGTCCCAAGCGGTACTTTGCACTTTGTACTTTGTTCTTTGAGCTTTGGACTTTGTACTTTGTGCTTTGGACTTTGATTTTCTGACTCAACTTGGTAGATCGTCTAAGTACAAAGCTCAAAGAACAAAGCACGTCTTGTCAGAAGAAGACTACAACCCATTCCCTGAGCCGGTCGTGATCGAAATCACCGACGTTTTCGATTTGCACACTGTTCCGCCGAAGCAAGTCAAACCTGTCGTCGAAGAATACCTGCGCGAAGCTCACGCTAAAGGCTTCCGTGTCGTCCGCATCATCCACGGCAAAGGCATCGGCGTGCAGCGCGAGATTGTCCGCAGTGTCCTTGAGCGATTACATTTTGTTTTGGAATGGACTGACGCCTCCCCGGATGCGGGAGGTTTGGGAGCAACTATCGCGCGATTGAGGCAATCCGCAGATTACCCAGACTCACGTAAATAACCCGACAAATTGAAACGGAATATCAACCAAAGATTCTCGCTGAAAGTGGCAATTGGCACCGCCATTGTGGTCGCCGTGTGGAGCGTGTTTCTCTGGCGCGTGATCGTGACGTTCGGGCCGGACAGCCTACACTCGAATTTCGACTCGGACAGCGCCATCCCAGTCTTGATGGCAAAGGACGACAGGCCCATTACCATCTTTGACTGGTATTACTATGGGCAAGACAGATGGGGTGCGTGGCCCATGATCCTGGCCCGGATTGTTCATGGCACGACGAACTTTCGATGGTCCGATCAAAGACTTCATATCGCGCGCGCGGTCTGGTTATTCATTGGCATTCTGATCCTGGCTGGCCTGCACCCGCGGGCCGGGCCCGTCGTGGTGGTTGCTTGTCTAATACCAATATGCCTTAACGTGATTCGGCTGCAGTTGTTTGACCTAAGCCAGGTCTATTCCTGGCAAATTACCGCGCTCCTTCTTGCGTGGTTCTGCGCGAGGCGCGCATTGGAAAAGAGCTTTCAAGCTTCCGCAGATACGTTCGTGATCTCGAAGAGTCAGGTTCTCTGGTACTTTCTGCTGTTTTTCTTTTCGTTCCTGGCCATCTGGAACTCGCCTGCCAGTGCTCCAATGATCGGCTTTTTAGTGGTCTTGGAAGCGTTGCGAGGACATTTCAAAGCTGAGAAATTCCCAACTGAGAAAGCGTCAACTCGAAAAGTGATCATCGCCCGCTGTCTTTGCGCAGCCATTCCCGTGCTGGCGGCGACCCTGGCGGAAACCCTCATCAGAATGAATTATCACCGGCATGGTCTAAAACATTATGGCAGCGACTTCAGAACACCGATTGGATTAGACATCGGATACCTGACGACCAATCTGCGAGCTGAAGTGCTTGGCTTCAGCTATTTCACCTGGTGGGTTCTGATGTTGATACCTCTAATCGCGATAGTTAGTGCAGCCGTTGTCTTAATTTACTTCCGGCTGAAGGGCAGAAACGATTTATTGACAGTGACGCGGCGATTATTCGTTGATGAAACCGCCATTCTGATCGCAGGCACTTTCGGGATTGCAGCGATCAACTTCGCGCTGATCGTAATGGTGAATCATGTTCGCTTAGCGTCGTTCACACCAGATTTATGACCTTGACGGTGGTTTTTGGAACGATAAGTGGTCTCTTAACGATTTACTTCATTCTTCATCTAGCTCTGAAAAGGACGAGAATGGAGAAGTACCTGATCCCTACGCTTGCGATTGGTGGATTGCTTTTCCTGATTATCGAATTCCCGTTGAGAATGCCCAGCCCGAAGTACAAAAGACGAAGCGAGATAGCTTTGAACCTGGCCCAGAAAGCCCCTGACAGTATGTTAATGGGTGGCTATTGGGAAACCTACGTCTTTGCTGCCTTACAACCGGCAAATACCATGACCGCACTGCCGCTCGAAGGCCGATACGTGCGAATGCCCTGGACACCCGCGATGTTGCGAGACGCCAACCAGATCGTTATTGAGTATCGCGAAAGCAGGTTTGCTAACGCTGATGCCTTGCCCCGCCAACTCGAGCAGTATGGAACCTCGTTGCGGTTAGTTGATCCGAAATTCTACGAGTATGGCGAGTATTCGTTCGCTCTATATCTGAAGGAAACTAAATAAGTTTCGCTTTTGCTGTCCAGGCGAGATAAAGATGGGTGCCCCGGCGCACCCAATGCGAGACTCGCTAATTCTTTAATTCGACGAGTTCGAGCCTAATCGTGGTGTCGCCAATATTCTCAGCCCAGTGAGTCAAAGGCTCGCGATAGATGACATCCCCGGTTTTGAACTCCGCGTCCGTGACTGTGCCGTCGGCCCCGTGACTGCGTGTCTTACCGCCCTGGATCACGTAGATCACATACGCCGGATGAGAATGGGTCTTCTCTTTTTCACCCGGCTTCAGGGTAGCTTCGAGCACCCTGACCCGCGAATTCTCGAATTTGAGAGCGATAGTTTTTGCATTCACCACGAGCGGGTCCTGGCTAATGCGAGAGTCGCCGCGCGCGAATGCAACTACAGAGAGCACGAGAAGAAGGAAGTAAATTGGTTTCATGTTCTTGATCCTGGAATTTCTGACGGCTGTTCCGTTTGCACTTGAGCCAATTAGGCCGTAGCTGCCACCGGTTGAGCTTCAATGCGCTCGGTTAGCAGGTGATATGCGGCCTGCACGTCCGGCAACCACATCTCCCGGTTCGCGATGATGGCTTCCGCCAAATCAGTACGTGCCACTGACAGTAGAGTGCGATAACGGCGCGCGGGACGGTCAGCCGCGATCACTACACTTCTCTCGTACTGGCCGGCGCCCGGACTGTATTGCTGGTTGCACATCAGGACCAGTCCAAAGTCGAACTGTGAGTCCGCCGAGTCTGCAAACAGCGATTGATTTTCAGAAAATATGCGCAAGGCATCATCATATCTACCCAGCCGCATTTGACACCACGCCATCAATGACAGCGTCGAGGAATCCCCGTCGCCGGTCGGCTGAGCTCTTTCGAGAACCTCGCGATAAAGAGCGCTTGCCTGGTCATGATCCCCCAGCATATGTCTAATGTTCGCCACACCTTTCAGACACCAAAGGTTAGGATTGTCTTTGGTTATTTCAACTCCCGCCTGATAAGCCCGCTGGGATTTTTCCAGTAACTCATGGCAGTGGGTCTCTTCTATCAAGTCGGCAAGTGAAAGTTTCGCGACTGCCTCTTGCGAAAGCTTCTTATGCCACGCCTCGTGGACCAGCGCTGAAGCCTGAGACTCGAAGGCCCAACCGAGGTATGTGAAACTGTCATTGTCCGTTTTGTCCAACTCGGTCGCTCGTTCGAGAAGGCGCACAGCTTCGGAATATTCTCCGAGATCGCAGAGCGTTGTGCCTTTGACACCGAGGGCCCAAGCGTCATCCGGGTCGAGTTCGATTGCGCGATCGAGGTGCTGGAAAGCGCGTTCGAGCTTGTCTTCGTTGTATCGATCGTCGAACACCAGGGCGTAGCCGGCTGACACAATAACCGCTGTATTATTCGGTTCGATTTCGAGCGCTTGTTCGAAAGATTTTACCGCGAGGTCGTTTTGATTTAAGCCGAGTTGCGCTATGCCAAGATAATGATGCGCGCTCGCATTCTGCGCGTCGTTTTGTAAGATGCCCTCAAGGACATCCACTGCCTCTGCGTACCGCTCCAGCGAGTTCAGCGCTCGTCCTTTGAGTAACTTCGCATCGACATCATCAGGGGTTATCCGCAGTACCGCCTCGTTCGCCGCCAAAGCTTCGTCGTATCTTTGCAACTTGTAGAGATCGTCCGCCTGAATTGCCAGCAACCACGTGTTATCCGAGGCAAACTTCAGCGCCTGCTCCACGATCTTTAAAGACTCTTCATACGATTCCAGAGCGTTAAGCGCGTCAGCCTTCATTCCCAAGGCGAACGCACTGTTGGGCTCGACCTTCAATGCCGCATCTAAATGTTCAAGAGCGTCGGTGAAACGTTGCGATTCGTAATAAATATCTGCTAACTCGGTATGCGCGCTCGAGAATTCGGGCTCCAGCCGGATCGCCTGCTGGAGAACCTCTGTCGCAGCGTCTTGCTTACCCATCTCCCTAAGAATCTGGGCTCTAAGCAGCAAACCCGAAAGATTTTCCGGGTCAAGCTCTAACCCCTTCTCCACGACTTGCAATGCCTCGTCAAATCTCTCGAGCGAACGCAAGGCGCCACCGAGAGCAAAGAACGTTCGTTCCAGCTGAGGATCCAATTTCGCCGACCGCATCAAGAATGAAAGAGCGGATTCTGTTTCCTTCTTTGCGAGAAAATAGCGGCCCTTATCCGTCAGCGCTGATGCATTATTGGGATTGATTCGCAACGCTTCATCGATTTCGGCGAGAGCTTCGTCATGTTTTTCCAGATCGAACAGAACGTTACCGAGTTCGGCGTGCGCCTCATCTTTTTCAGGATCAAGCTGGATAGCGTGCCTTAACACTTCAACCGCTTCGTCATGGCGATTGAGTGCTTTAAAAACCTGCGCCCTGATCAGAAGCATCTGCGGGTCGTCCGGTTTTTGTTCGAGTGCCACCGACACCGCTCGGTCCATCACATCAAAGGCTTCTTCAGCTCTGTTAGCGGCAATCAGAGCCTCTATCAGGTCGTTGTACAACGACGTCTCTTGAGGATTGATTTCAATCGCGTTTTGGAGGAGAGGGATTGCTTCTTCCGGCTTACTCAGAGCCGCGAGCCCTTTCGCCTTTGCGCGCAACGCCCACGCGTCTCGCGGATTCAATGCCAGCACCTTGTCAAATTCCGCAATCGCTTCGTCAGTTCTGCCAAGATCGAAATAGGTCGCGCCCAGCTCAGCGATGACCCAATTTTGATTCTGATCGATCTCCAGTGACGCCTTGAACGATTTAACGGCGTCTTCGGTGTTTCCCATTGCGCGCAGAATCTGGCCCCGAGTACCAAGCCCATATGCCGACCGAGCCAGGTTGAGAGCTTCATCGACGGCGGCTAAAGCGTCATCCAGTAGTTTCAAAGCCATGAGCACCTCGGCCTTGCATCCCCACAATGCGGGATTGTTGGACCGAATCGCTAACGCTTGATTGACCACCTCCAGCGCCTCCTGATATCGCTGCAAAATGCGCAGCGTTTCGGCCTTGATATAAAGCGCCCACGCGCTCCGTGCGTTCAGTTTGAGTGCTTTATCGAGTGCCTCCAGCGCGGGCTCGTATTGCTGCAGCTCGTGATAGACGGCTCCAAGTTCCGCATACGCCCAGTCCATTTCCGAATCAATCGCAACGGCCCGGCGCAGAAAGTCGAGCGACTCGTCGAATCGTCGTAACTCATGGAGCGCCTGCCCTTTGATCCCCAGGGCCGTGGCGTTCTGTTCACTGTGCGCCAGTGCCTCCTCGGCCGCGGCCAATGCTTCTTCACTTCGCCCGAGAGCCTGGAGCGCACCCGCCCGAGTGGTGAATAATTGATCTTTCAAATCAGCCGAATCCAGACGCAGCGTCTGTTCAACTGTAGCCAGTGCCTCTTCGTTTCGATTAAGTAGCCGAAGCAGTTCCGCCCGCATGGCAAAGATCAATGCACTATCAGGGTCGAGTGCGGACGCCTTATCGGCATCGCTCAGCGCCCGCTCGAGATCACCAGCGGAAGCGGCCGCATACGCCGCTGAGTAGTAGGCGCGGGCTGCGTCGGGATAGCGTTCAGTACCTTGAAGTTTCAAGGCCTCGCCCAGCTCCTCGTGCGCCAGAGTCTCGAGCGGTGACGCATCAATTGCCTCTTTCAAGCAGTGTTCAGCGTTTGCGTAATCGCCCCGCTGCTTCATTGCCACGCCCAGATACAGATACGTTTCACCACTCTTGCTGCCCTGGGTGTGGGCGTTTTGCAGGTTTGTGATCGCGTCCGCAGTGCGGCCAATCATGAAAAGCGCAATGCCATAGTCGCTATAGATCTGCGGATTGGTTGGTCCTCCGCTTTTGAGAACTTGCTCAAAAAGCGTTACTGCTTTGCTAAAGTTCGCCTGCGCTTCATCGTTCCGATTGAGCCGCATGTACGTTCTTCCCAAAGCCGTCGACGCCGACGCAAGAATTGTCATCCGCTGCTGGAGACCTTCGGTATCTTCTGTTGTGGGCGGCGATGTGGTTCGCTCACTGATTCTGATGAGCTTTAGAAGCGTCGATTCCGCATTCTCGAAATTTCCTTGTCGATATTCCTCGAGTGCGCGGCTTAACATCGCGCCGGCGGTTGACACGTTTTCGAGCGAGCCGCCAATCACAGTTCGTCCAGGAGCTAAACTTGCTTCCGTTGAGGAGGGTCTGCTGTAAGAACCGGCGTCGCTGGTGATTTTTTCATTGTCCATAGCGGTCCTCGTCCGTGCTAAGGTCGCAATTTCATACTCAGTCTTTTGGCCTTCTTTTTATCGTTTTGCCGCCTTTGTTCGTTTTGCTTTAGACGGATCCTATCGCAAAGCTGCTTGGCGGCTTCGGCAATCTCATTTATCTGTCCCACACTCAGGAGCCTGTCCTTGTTCGCCCCCTCATCAAGCGGTCGTGTCCGGCAGATCCATGCGGCGTTGAGAACGTTATGTAAGCGGCTTGCATGATCTATGTCGGGCATGTCCAAGCGAGTCGGCTGCGCCAATTGTTCCGACCAACGATTGGCCCAGTTTCCCGCAATCACCCAGTTCATCTCAGAATACTGTGCATCTGGCCGGAGTTTGGAGGTGATTTCGTTCCATCCCTGAATCAGCGTATTCAAACGCTTTTCCTCTTCGGGACTTACTTCGCTACCTTTGATTCTTTCGCAGGTGTCTCGCCATTTTCTCCTGAGATAGTCAACGATCCACGTGTAGGTTCCGCCTGCACCGTCCATCCCCTCGAGGATTTTGAGAACAAAATAGGCGCGCTTACCGTCAATGGGAGGATGCAAAGTGCGGCCGGTTGACCCCGCCGGGTCAAAACGCAGAAGAATCGCTGCGCACGCGTATGCCGGTCCCATCAGATGCGTCGCGAGTCCATCAGCGAGAAACTCCTTCACGTGGGCTTCTGCCCGTTGCCTCAGCACTCCGTTTTGCTTTTGGGCAAGCTTCTCGGCTTCCGGCAAGGCAGTGAAATCCGGCTCTGTCTCTAACCATTCTTCGACGCGAGCGTTGATTGGCTCCTTGACCCTGGCAAACTCGTTGAGCACCACATGCGCATATTCATATGCCGCAAAAGGCAACGTCCAGATTGTCCATTCGGGAAAACGGACTCGCACCATCCAACCAAGTGATCGAGCCAAAGAATCTCTGGCAGCGGGAACCGAAATGGAGCTGGTTATGAAAACAAGAGGCGAGACGCTTTTAACCAGGTCGTCCGCAAGATCACAGATCGCCGCGTCAAAATCTTTATCGCGAAAAATCAAGCCCCCGATAAACTCGAGAAACTCTCGAAACAGCATCTGACTCCTCTCGAGGCTGCCAGAATATTCCGTCCAGGCGGCGTTCATGATGGCGTTGGAATCTGCGTCGTCCCGATCTTTGATCTGCTCCAGGGAGGCCCGGATTTGTTGAAGCTTTCTCTTTTGATTCTCTAATTCGTCACCAACCCACAGCGTGAACTTGCCCCAGTCGCGAGTCAGATCCTCAGAATCACTCTCCCATTTTGTGAGACGGAGTTTTTGAAACCACATCTGCGGGTTGTTGGTGATATTGAGTTGCTGTTCCAGAATGTCTAAGCGCGCATTCAGAATAGGATCAACCATTTTTTGAAAAACCTCACTTCATCAGCTAACTAGTCTGGCCTGCTGACGACTTAATCGGTAAATTCCAGCGATGCTGCTGCGGATGCCAGTAACCACCGCGCAGCTGGTCAACAAACGGATCAAATAGCGATCTCTTTGCATAGCCGCTTCGCATTCTCGCCCACGCGGTAGACGCGATTTGCGTCATCAAAGTTTCTAATTCGAAAAATCCACGCTGCATTCAGGACATTTGCAATACTGAGCTTCTTTTTTCGCGCGTCACCGATAACCTCGTCCGATAAATCCGGCGCACTGATCGGATCGACCAAAGCAACCGCTTGCGACCAGCCGTCGTAACGAAGAGACTTCTTCTTACTCAGCGGCAGATAAAGCGACGCCCGCCACACATCGAGTTGGGCAGCGGTGGCTTCATCAACCTTAAATCCCCACGCGTTATCCAGGCGTTCGATGATGCTGGTATAAGGTTGGGCAATATGTTGTATGTTGAGTTGGCGCAGCGCGCTCAGAATAAAGTAAGCGCGTTTCGCGCCGCTGGGATGATCGACGGTGTCTTCATAAGGCTTCGCCCGGTTAAAACGCAACAAGAGACAAGTGCACGCGTAAGCCGGTCCGAGTGCGTAAGTGGCAAACAAGTCGGCGTACAACTCGCGCATGAGAGGAACGTTCTTCGCATCGTTGTATTTTTCCTGAGCCAGCACGTCCGTGATCGGATTACGACTCTGACCGGCGTAACGCTCAGTCAGTTTCTCTTCTGTAAAATGACCGAACTCATGGCAGGCGATCGGCAAGTTCCAAATGGAACCCTCGGGAAAACGGATGCGAATGATCTCGGCCATATCATGAAAGAACTCTCCGACGGCCAGCATTGTGAAGCGTTGCCAGGGAATGTCACTACTGTGACTGAGCTCCGCCAAAAGCGCATCGGCGATGCGACACAAACCGAAATCCACGCCGGCTGATCGCGCGAGTGCTCCCTGCACAAAGCTCAGAGACTCTTCCAGCAAAGTATTGCAGTCGTACTGAATGCTTTCGAACGATTGCCACGCCTCATTCTCCGGCAGGTTATCTTTTAAGCCTCGCAGTTCCACCAGGGCCTTTTGGAATTCATCAATCTTATCCACAAACAGGACACCGACTCGCTTGCGGAGTTCCTCTTCAACTGACGTTGATTCAATCGCGCGCTTCGCTAACTCGAGGTCCTGTATCGAGTCCTGAATGCGGCACAGCAGAATCGACGAACCGTCGAGCATTGTTATTTCACCACGTCTCTGGTTAGCTCCCTGATTCCGCGCACCTGTTTGAAGGGCCCGCTATCGGTATAGTCTCTGCCAATCAAAACAATGCCGGCCAGGACAATGACGTAGATTGAACCGGCGACGATTGTCAGTTGCGTGCCCACGCCAGGAACCAGAAAAAGAAGAGTGCCCGCCAAAGATACAGCTGCGCTCACGCCGGAGAGCAGCCCCATCTTTTCCTTGAAAGAAGCACTGAGCTCGGCTAACGCCGCGCTTCCTTCATCGAGTTTGGCAATTTGCAGCGCGCTATTCTTAAGGGCCAGTCCAACTTCATCTTTCAAACCATCGCCGCCAAATGCCCACACAATCGGGGACTCCAAATACTTGCCGTCCTTGAGCTTGTCCCAGATTTTTGAAACGTAATCCTTCACGGCGCCCATCAGGTCCTTACCCAGCAACCTGGTAAGGCTGTCGAGCGCTTGCTTCAAGATTTCGAGGCCTTGCCGAAACAGCCGGCCGACTCTCGGAAGTTCAGCGATGGCGGCCCCGAGACTGTCGAGCGCGTCCGCCACTTGATCGGGCTTAAGCTTCGACAGAGCGTTGATGATAGCCATGACCGCCTCCTTCGCATCCGCGACTAAAGCGTCAATGGCCCCGTCTGCACGTGTCTGGTAATTTGCGATAGCCGTGGGCAAGTCCGCTGAAGGAGCCTGTTTTGGGGCAGGTGCGCCCGCAAACCCGAGACGTCCCGGTTGCAAGGGACTCGTTAACGGACCAGGCAAAGCAACCTCAACAGTCTTGACGGATCTATCCATTGCGAACAGTGCAAGATCCAGAAGGTGCGGATCCTTTTGACCTCCCACCTCACCGATGTTTTGACCGCATGCCATCAACAAGTTTGAGGCGTTAAGATCCGCCATGATGGTCGCCAATACATCTTCGGCACTGCGCTCGCCCAGCTCGGCGATTGGCGCAGCTCCTGCTTGGGCAAACATGAAGTTTCGATAGTTTTCACCGCCGGCTAGATGTCGCTGAGCGGCACGTTCGAGTTGAGAGACGGCATATTCGCGTTTGGCCGGCTCAGAATTGATGAACGTCTTCAAGAGCTTGCCAGATTGGAGAATGGATTGAGCACTTGCCACGTAATCGGTCACATAATCGAGATGATCATTGGCCATGGGGACCTCCATGTGATTTACCGAACACGGTCGTTTCGGCTCGCTCGGGAGACTCACGTTGCGGCGTTTGAGGCTCCCGATGTTGCGCCGAGCCGTGAGCCTCTATCGCTGCGGGTTTTTTTGGAATCGATCGAAGGGCCGCCTACATCCTGTGGAAGTGCGTGACATTCCTGGCATTTGGCAGCCAAGCGCTTCAACGGGCATCGCCCGAGCGCATTTGCGACGAGAGGCTCAGATCGACAAAATCGCGTTCCCGAATCACGAACGCGGGATGACCTTTTTCGGCTTCACAAAAGTGAATCAGTCATCGAGCGGTCGCAACAATAGTCCCAAAGACTATTCTCGTCAAGACTTGGCTATGCACTATAAGTCCGTTGGCGGGAGAGGTAATGGTGGTGCCCCCGGCGCGATTCCAACGCGCGACCTCTCGCTTAGGAGGCGAGCGCTCTATGCAACTGAGCTACGGGAGCACATGGAAAATAGTACAACGCCAGTTCTTAGATGTCAGTGGTCAGTGGTCAGTGGTCAGTGGTCAGTGGTCAGTGGTCAGTGGTCAGTGGTCAGTCGTCAGTTATCAGTCGCAATCGAAACTAGAAACAACTAAGAAGTGACACCCGACGAGTGCTCACTGACTACCGACTACTGACCACTGACCACTGACTACAGACCACTGACTACTGACTACTGACAACTGACACTGACCACTGACAACTGAACGGCTTTTAAGATTGATACTTAATCAAAGACCTGACGTCATAGCCTTCCAACTTCTTGCGGCCTGGCAGAAACTCCAGCTCGACGACAAAGACCAGCCCCTCGATTTTGCCGCCCAGACCTTCTACTAAATCGCAGACCGCTCTCGCAGTGCCGCCGGTCGCCAACAGATCATCGGCGATGATTACACGATGGCCGTTGCCAATCGCGTCGCGATGAATTTGCAAAGTGTCCTGACCGTACTCAAGATCGTAAGAGATTGAGGCCGTTTCAGCAGGCAGCTTCTTTGGTTTACGCACCGGCACGAAACCGGCGCCGAGGTGATAAGCGAGCGCCGGTGCAAAGATAAAGCCACGCGCTTCAATCCCCACCACCGTGTCGATCTGCGCGCCTTCGTATTGCGCGGCTAAAGCGTCCACCGTCTTGCGCAGACCTTCGGGATGTTTTAGCAGAGTCGTAATGTCGTAAAAGTTGATGCCGGGCTTGGGAAAGTCCGGCACTTCGCGAATCAGTTTTTTCAGCTCGTCCATGTTCGAAATGGTTAAGTTCAGTCTTAAGAATTAGGTCTTGCCACGATCCGGTCGCTACCGCTCGCGGTTCTGACACTGCGGTTCTTACACAAAAGCGCGTCATGATACCATGCGCGCGATTTCCTTCGGCAGTTCATCCCAACAGAGCGAGGTCCGTTCAAATGAAACGTCGCGACTTCATGATCAGCAGCGCCGTCGCCGGGGCTGCGATTGCCTCCAAACGAGCAGTCAACGCCAAAGCGCCGACAATGCTTATCCCGGCAGCGGTGAAGCCGCTCGTTATCTCGTCCGCAAACGGCAATATGTTCAAGAACGGCGGCGATGTCACGTGTGTTCAGCATGCGTTTCGGTTGATCACGCGTGGAAATGACGTACTCGACGCAGTTGTCGCCGGCGTAAACATCGTCGAGTTAGATCCTTTGGATGACAGCGTCGGTTATGGAGGGCTGCCGAACGCGGAAGGCGTGGTCCAACTCGATTCGTCGGTGATGCACGGACCGAGGAAACAAGCCGGCGCAGTCGCCGCGATCGAAGGCGTGCGGACACCTTCCCTGGTGGCGAAGGCCGTGTCGGAACAAACCGACCACCACTTGATCGTCGGCAAAGGCGCGCAGGAGTTTGCGCGCAACATGGGTTTCAAAATCGAAGACGACTTGAACACTCAACACTCGCGGGACATGTGGCTCGAATGGAAACGCCGCATCGATCCTTCGCATTATCTCGATCCCAAAAAGCGCGCAGCTGCGGGTTTTAAAGCCGCCGAACAGATGGTTGCTGAGGGCTTGCTGCGACCGGAGAATCTGCACGGCACAATTAACTGCGCCGGCATTAACTCAAAAGGCGAAATTTGCGGAGTGACGACCACGAGCGGTTTGTCCTGGAAGATTCCCGGACGGGTGGGCGACTCACCCATCCTCGGAGCGGGTTTATACCTCGACGGCGCGGTGGGAGCGGCGGGCTCGACCGGCCGCGGTGAAGCAAACCTCTTCAATCTGTGTTCATTTCTGATTGTTGAAGAGATGCGGCGCGGCGCGCACCCGAAAGACGCGGGCATGACCGCCTTGAAGCGGATTCAGGCAAACACGGTCGAGAAGCGGCTGCTCAACAATCGCGGTCTGCCGAACTTTTACGTGAACTTTTACATTCTGAATGCGGCAGGCGAGTATGCCGGCGTGACAATGTATCAGGAAGCAAACGCGCACTTCGCGATTTGTAATGAAAAAGGACCGCAGACTCTGGTGTGTGACGGGCTGTTACCTGGAAAGCAGGACTGAGAAGTTTCAGGTTTCGAGTTTCGAGTTTCAAGTTTCAAGTTTCGAGTTTCAGCTTTCGAGTTTCGAGTTTCAAGTTTCAAGTTTCAAGTTTCGAGTTCGATCCTGACAGAAGTGATCCAGTCGAAGGGAGACCTTTAACAACCGGGACTTTGACTCGAAACTTGAAACTTGAAACTTGAAACTTGAAACTTGAAACTCGAAACTTGAAACTCGAAACTCGAAACTTATTAATCTTCCACCGGCTCGATCACAATTTGCTTCTTCTCATGCGCGCGGACAACCGCGAGCGTATGCTTCTCTTTCTTGTTGAACGGGGGCATGTAAATCCATGCGCCGCGACCGACCGGCCGGCCGTCGATGGTTTCAATGACGTCGCCCTCTTTCAATCCGGCACGTGCGGCGGCGCTGTCAGGCTCGACCGACACTACTAAAACTCCGGAACCTCCCCACTGTGAAGCCGACTTCGTTGAGAGGGTGACCGCCTCAACCCCAAGGTTTTTCAGCCCGCCCATCTTTAGTTTGGTCATCGCGGGCATGTCGAATTTCCATTCGAAAGTGGGCTGGAATGCGCCGCCGAGTTTCAATTCAAAGGTCAGGGGCGTCTTCACATTCGGCCGGGCGACGATGAACGTCACGTCCTCGCCGGTGCCGGCTTTCGTCAACATCTGCGAAAACTCCTCGGCGCCCTTCACGTCTTTGTCATTGACACGCAGGATGATGTCGCCCGGATGCAGGTTTGCGAATGCCGCGGGCGTTCCCGGCAGGACGTAAGTCAAGGCAATGCCGATCTGTTTTTCGAACAGTTGCTCCAATTCTTTTTCGTTCCAACCGAACGACAAGAGCGAGGCCCTGGCGGCGGCATCAACCTCTTCGCCGCGAATGCCAAGCAGCGGCCGCGGCACACTCGCTTGTCGCTCAAGCACGCGGTGAGCTGCTGCCCGCATGGCATCGGCACCCACAAGTTTCGCGTTCGTCCCCTCAACTTCATCGACAATGCCAATTGTCTGACCCGATTGATCGCACGCAACTCCACCCAGCACACTGGGTGAAATCTTAGCGGCGCGCAGGATCACGCGATCGGCATCGGCTTTTGCTTTGGCTTTGGTGATCTTCGCGTCAGTTCTTCCAATGCGCACGCGAATCTCATAAGGCTTGTCTGCGGTCACTTGTTCCGGCGCGAACACCCGAACGTTTTGACCGTCAGAAATCTTCCGGGCCAGCGTGTCAGACATATCCGGCAACGATTGCGTCAATTGCAGAACTGACAAGCCGGTCTGGCCGTCGATGCCCACATAGCGCGCGCGAAAACTTTTGCCGTCCTGGGTCATCACTATCAGGTCGGGCTGGATGCGCGGCGCGCGTGGCGCCCGGCGCGTGGATGCGTGGTTGTCCTCGTCGGGAGGGTCAGGCACAACGACAGTAGTGCGATTCATCTCCATTTCACCGGCCAATTGCGGTAAACGCGCGAGCACCGTGCGCCCATCCTCTAACGCAAGACCGGCGATAATGCTCGCGTGCACATCCTTTGTGATCGCCTCCGGATTAATGGTGGCAACGGTACCGGGTTCACCTGACTCGCGCAGCATCCTGCGCAAAACCGTTAAGCCGTTCACCCGATGGACGACGGTCACAATCTGCGGCGACACCGGCTCTTGATTTTCGACCATAGTGACCTTCGCCTGACGCGGTTGAGGCGTGGGGGGCCGTCGAATTTTGTCAGGCTTAGGCTTCGCTACCGGCGTAGGCGTTTGCGGCGTGGCCGGCATGGCTTCAGGAGTCTGCGCGAACGCAGTCACGGTGAACGAAGCGATGACCGTCACAGCAAAAACCAATAACAACGATGATTTCAAAGTACTTCTCATGTGCGTGCTACCAAACTCTGCTGCTCGGGGAGTAGCTCACATTTGTGCGATTGTTTCCGACTAAGTTTTGCGCGCCAAAACTAACCGGCGGCAGAGAGATGCGCCGCGTTTTTCCGCTCTCATCCTGCAACGCAAACTCGACCGGCCGGCTGGACACATAAGCCTGATCGGAATCTGTCTGCCGAATTACGTCAACAGGTTGCACGTCGTACTGTTCTGACGATCTGGAACTGCGAGGGCGATGAGTTGTTTTGATTGGACCGCTGGCAACCAGATCATTCGTTTCCCGGGGTACCGTCGTATTCGCCCCTGTATTCGGTTGGTTCTCAGCCGCAGCTGCTGCCGGCGCATTGTTTAAATTATTTGCCACAACCGGACTGGTCGGCGGTGTTGGGATAATAGAAGGTCGGCGCGAGATCCAAACAACCGAGCCCGCCACGATTACAAACAAAGCCGCGGCGGCCAATGCCGGCGTGCTGATCAAACGAGCGAAAAACGGTTGCCGGCGCTGGTCGTATTGTTCAGCCGCAATGCGCGCGCGCAGTCGCATGTCGAAATCGGGTGGAGCGACCACGGGATCGAGACTGCCCACCAGCTCTCGCAGCGAGGTGCGCTCGGCATGAAAGGTCCGGCAATCAACGCACACGTTCATGTGCGTCGTGGCTTGTCCGCTCGGACGCTGACCCAATTCCAGTTCATCAATTTCTCGCCGCGTGTTGCGGCAATCTTTACTAATCATAATTACACCACCTGAACGTAATTCCGCATCTTGTCGCGCAGAAAATTTCGCGCGCGATTTATCCGCGACTTAACCGTGCCTTCGCTGGTGCAAAGGATCGCGGCAATCTCGTCATAGCTCTTTCCTTCGACGTCGCGCAGCACCAACGGCGCGCGATATCTTTCGGGCAGAGTGCTGATTGCTCGCTTCACCACGGCTCGTCGCTCGGCATCAACGAGGGCCACATCCTGTAAAGGTTGCTCATCCGGCGGATTGAAATCGATCGCTTCCTCACCTTCCGTCCCGCCCACTAGACCTGTCAGAGACACCAACCGGCGCCGCTTCCTCTTGCGCAGCTCGCTAATCGCGAGGTTAGTCGCGATGCGATAGATGTAAGTCGAGAACGCGTGCGTCGTCTGGTATCTTCCGGCCGCCCGGAATACCCGCAAAAAAGTTTCCTGCGCCAAATCCACTGCCGTGTCGTAATCTCCAACTATCCGGTAAACGTAGCTGGTAATCTGGTTTCGATATCGCGCCACCAGTTCAGCGAAAGCATCTTCGTCACCGGCCAACGTTCCTTGCAAGAGGGCGTGATCGGTCACGGGCTGCATGACCACCGCCGTTGCTCGCCCGGCGGCGAAATCAAATTGCTCAACTGAACTTAGCGCCCTCATTGGCAGGCAGGCTCTTCGGGTTTCTGGTAGCGCATTCCCGAATTTAACGAGATTTGCGCCGGTTATTGCGAGCAGACATTATACACGGCTGCCTGCGACGCTCATTGGTGACACGCTTGAGGGGGATTGAGGTTCCAAAACGTAAGAAAAGAGCCATTTTCCATTTGTCATTGGACATCTTTCATTTCCCATTCGGACTTTCAGTTAGACGCGTAGACTCGGGCAAGCGGCGGGAAAAGCTATGAGAAAGTCGGAAGCCGCTCACTCCCACCGGCAGGCCGGCAAACGTCATGTCCAATAACAAATGGAAAATAGTCTTTTTGAAACTGGAAACGAACTACTCCATACCGCTGGCCGCTTCGGGCGTCTGGAACGTTGAGTCGTCCATCTTCACGCCATAGGTAACGGTGAGAACGCGGGTTTCGAGGGTTTGTTTGCCATCCTCGATCAGCACCGTGCGGTAAGGAACCAGAGTATTCTGCGCGTACCGGTAATCGTAGAAACGCTTCATGTATTTGACCGGAGTTGATGAGTCCGGCGGCGCTTCTTCGTATTCCAGCCACAGCACGCGAAAGAATTTGGCGCTGATGAAATAACGCGTCTTGTGATTCGCCTTGTCCGTGAGATCGAGAACGTAAAGGTCGACTCCCTGCTGTTTGTCTTTGCCCGCTGATGTTATTTTCGAGTCGTTCTCTTTATAGCGGAGCAGGGCTTCGATGCTGTGTGTCTGTTCCGAAAGAAATTCGGCGGCGGTGTCGGCCCGCGGTGTAAAAGGCGAACCGTTGATTATTCCGAACAGGCGTTCTTCGTTTTTAATGATTGAGTATTCGGCTTGCGGCGTCTTCTGATCGAGTCGAATCTTGTCCTTCTCGATCTTGTCGCCGTGCATAAATCGGAGCTGGTAGCGCACTTCTTCAGGGCGGCCATCGTCCCTCATGCGAGACATACGACCGTTCTCGACTCCAGTCTTGCGAATCTGGGCGAGGGCCGGCCGCGTTCCGGAATAAAGGATCACCGTTTCGGCGACTTGCTCGGCCGTAACTTCCTTCTGTTGTTGCGCCTGGATCGCGGGCGCAAAAAAAGTCGCGCCCACAATCAGCGCGATCAAAACACTGACGACAATAGATCCAGAGAACTTCTTAACGCTCATTGGGGTGTTTCTGCTTACCTGCCGATTGCCTCCTGGCGACTGCTCCCGCTTACTGACTTCTGTCTTTTTGCGCCGCGAATTGTAACACAAGCGGCAATTTGAGACAGACGGGCGACAAGGAATAGATGCCACGCCTCGGGGTGAACGATGTCCGAGGGCAGGCGCGTTTCAGTGATTAGCTGGATGAAGGGCAGATTCTCTGACGTTAAGATCGCATCGGGCGGTTGGCGGATTCCGGGGACAGGTCAGTTCTTGCATCTTTCATTCTCGGCCGCCTTCAGAAGCCTGCCTACTTCGCTGTGTCCACGCCCGTTTGCAATATCTCCCGCTGTTGACCCTCTCTCTCCATAACATGGATCGGCACCCTGACTGAGCAAAATTTTGATAACGTCCAGTCGACCCTCCGAAGCAGCGATATTCAAAGCAGTGTTCTCAAAATCAGCAACCCGATTGACCTCTGCCCCTTTGTCTAACAACAAGACGACGGCGTCTTGGTGCCCGCCGGAGGCAGCAAGCATCAACGCTGGAAAACTGTCATCAATGATACCCTCCGGGTCTGCGCCCTCGTTCAAAGCTTCTTTCATTAGACGCACGTCTCCTTTTCGCGCCGCAGTCAGGAGTTTGCTTTGTAGCTTGTAACAGTCCGGATCATAGTTCTCCTCGCCGGGCTTCGCAGCGCGTAGATAGTATCCTCGACATGGCCTTTTTAACGATGTCGTCGAGGTTATCGAGCGAGAATTCGCTTCTACCAAATCGGTGTGTTGCTCATTTTGAGCTTGGGCGTTTGGAGTTGGATTATGGCTACATGACATTCCGAAGGCTACTGCAGCCATGACACCGGGGACTAGGATAAGCGCCTGCCTATTTCTTAGTAGTTCCATCTTCACCTAAGGCCTCGAACAAAACGGGGTCAGGCCTGCGATTCTGCGATTCTCATTCACGAGCAGAACAAAACGGGGTCAGGCCTGCGATTCTGCGATTCTAGAGCAGAACAAAACGGGGGTCAGGCCTGCGATTCTGCGATTCTCATTCACGGCTAATTCTTCTCTCGTACTCCCTTCGGATGTCGCGAACAAGTTTATCCAGTTCGTGATGCTCTCGCATCCTTGAGCGCGCGGCGTCGTGGCGCCGACTTATTGTCGAGGTGCTCATGTTTGTGATCTGCGAGAGCCTGGTTACACTGGCGCCTGCTTCCATCCCAACAATAATCAAACCTTCCTTGACTTTGACGATGGCTCCGTTTTTCGATGGTCCGCAGAACTCGGATCGACGGAAGCCCGAAATCTGCCCGACCGCGGCAAAGAGAGCCTCAGAGTTGAACGGGCACGTCGGTCGTAGCAACTGTCGCTCGCGCGGACGGTGCCCGATCCGATGGATTGTCGCATCCACGAACTCCTCAGTTCCCAAAACCCGTTGCTCGGTGGCCTGATAGAATTCTTTTCGGTGGCCGATCTTCTTCCCAGCCATTACAAACTGAGCGAAGTGCTTGCGCGCAATCTGCTTCTTCGCCCCGAAGTGTCTCAAGACAGAATCTGCATCCACTATCTCACTAGACTCCAGACCGAGATAGGCGCGATGACTGCTGAACTCGTACTGCTCAGGCCTGCTCACCATCTTTGCCCGCACCGGATTGAGATGGATATAGCGGACTAACTCGCTGAGATACTGATCAGTTTGACAAAGGATTGATTGATGCCGGCCCTGCAGCACGTGGCCGACCTTTTGGTGTTTACGGTTGTAGTATTGACTGTAACCGGTCAGCATGCGATGCATAATGCGCCCGACTGCGTCCGCCTGCCGCTCAATCAACAAGTGCACGTGATTGGACATGAGGCAGTAGGCGTAAAGAAAGAATGGCAGACGCTGCTTTTGATTCTTGAGCAGTGCCAGAAACTTTTGATAATCGGCCGGGTCGTGGAAGATTCTCTGTCGATTATTTCCGCGTGTGATTACGTGATAGAGGCCACCTTCCAGCTCCAGGCGTGGGAGTCTCGCCATCGCGCGCGGATTTTATTTCCCCCTGATGAAGTCGTCAAGAGTCAGGTCGGCGATTCCCAATGACAGGAGCGAATCGCAGAATCGCAGGCCTGACCCCGGTCTCCATCTCGTTATGACCCCGGTCTCCATCTCGTTAACTACATTCAAGGCAGAAACATCAGCTCGTTGCGTTTGACTTTACTCGCGCCTGACGCTAGCTTGGATTCGCTTCCGAAAAATCAAAAATTCACGGGACACGTAGCGCAGTTGACGCTCCAGCCATGCGCGCGTTTACAGTTTGGAGTTGAGCATTTCATGAAACGTGTAGGCATTCTGGTGGGCCGGGAAAAGACTTTTCCCGAAGCCCTGATTCGCAACGTTAACGAACGTGGCAACGGCGAGATCACTGCCGAGTATCTCGTCCTTGGCGGCGTTCGCCATGACGAGCCGCCCCGGTACGATTTGGTGATTGACCGCATCTCGCACGAGGTGCCGTTCTATCGCGCGACGCTGAAGCGGATGGCGCTGGAAGGCACCGTCATCGTCAACAATCCGTTTTGGTGGTCGGCCGACGACAAATTCTTTAACTACTCGCTGGCGATGAAGCTTGGTGTGGCGGTGCCGAAAACGGTCTTGCTGCCGCAGAAAGACTACATTCCCGGCATCGTCAGCGAGAGCCTGCGCAATCTTCAGTTCCCGCTCGACTGGAAAGCGATTGCCGACTACATCGGCTTTCCCGCGTTCTTGAAACCGTTCGACGGTGGCGGCTGGAAAAATGTTTCAAAGGTGAACTCGCTCGAAGAGCTGATTCACGAATATGACCAGACGGGAACGCTTTGCATGACGCTGCAGGCCTCGGTCGAGTTCGAACAGTTCGTGCGCTGCTACTGCATCGGGCAGGAAGACGTGATGATCATGCCGTACGATCCACGCAAGCCTTACTTGTCGGGCGAGCAGTACATCTACGATCCGAATTACCTCTCGCCGGAACTGAACGCGCGCGTGACGCATGACGTGCGCACGCTGTGCTCGGCGCTGGGTTACGACATCAACACGTGTGAGTTTGCGATCAAGGGCGGCATTCCGTACGCGATCGATTTCATGAATCCCGCGCCCGATGCGGAACTGATATCCGTCGGCGAGTTCTATCACAACTGGGTAAGCGAAGCAGTGACCAAGCTCATCTTCAAACGGTTGAGCCAGCCGGCACGCAAGCCAGAGTATCGTTGGGATGCGTTGCTGAATCCGCTGCCGGAAAAACTCAACGCGGTGGCCTCAGCAAGTGAGCAAGCCGATCGGACGGTAAAGCCAAAACCTGCTGCGGAGAAGAAATCAACGAAAGCTCGTGGATCTGAGAAGTAAACGGACGCCGCGGACCGGCGAGATGTTTATAACTCGCGATCGACTCTCGTCCGACGAGGCGAGAACTATAACCATCACGCGCCTCCGGCGCTTTCCATTCCCCGACGGCGCGACAGAAACTTTCGCAACAACAGCGAGCCTGACCAGCCGATGATCGACGAAGAGGCAACAGCCCAACCGACGCCGGCTACAATCTGATCCAGAAACGACCCTGCGAGCGCGACAAACAAAGCTGCGAAGCTGACGCGCGCCGAGAATTGCTGAATCCGGCCGGCGCCTTCCAACCAGTTCATGCGCCGCAACTCCGCGGACAAATAATCATCGTCGTCGTTGAGGCGAGCGTAGTAATCAGCTTCGCGCCGCGCCAGGTGCGCCATCGCCGCGTCCGCAGCGACGCTGGCCGCGTCGCGATAATGATGAATTACGTGTGCCAGTTTTCCTTCACTGAGCGCAATTTCAGCGAGGGCGGTGGATGCGCGGAACGAGTTGCGATCGAGATCGAGCGCGCGCCGCAGTAATTTGGCCGCACGCACCGGCTGTCCAAATTCGAAAAAGCTTTCGCCCACGCGTGCGAGCAGTCGCGCGTCATTGCTGCCGCGCAAAGAGGACAGCTTCAATGCCGCGCACGCGCGCGCCAGCAAACGAGCATCGCCGAACGCGGATGCTTGCGAACGCAACAGCCGCGCGTATTCATACAACAGCCAGGCGTTGCGCGGCGCGAAGTGCAGCGCCCGCCGAAAAGCTTCGGCAGATTCGCGCAGACGCCCGGCAACTCGCAGGCGATTTGCCGACTCAGCCAACACCTTTGCGCGTTCATCGTCCTCGTCGACTGAAACATTCGAAGCGTTGCGAATTCGCTCGCGCGTCCGATCGTTCATCCCGCTGAGCAGATCGTCATCTGGAATACCCAACCCACGCAACTGCGTTTGCAGCTCTTTAGCATCACAAAGATAGTCGCGCAGCTCAGTGGCGCGCGCATCCAACTTTTGGTCAGCGATATGCGGCAACAGAGCCTGCACCATCCGGCGAAACTTCCTGCCGCCAGAAGCAAAGACAAATGTCTGGCCATTGCCGGTAACTTCGACTGAGTAGCGGTAGCGCACGGTTCCGCCGCGACGCAGTGTCCGCACCGTCGCGACTTCAATCGATTCGATATCCGCCAGCGATAACTGTGAGCGTTGGGCGCGAATTGTGCGCACAAGGAAATGAAGCAAGCCGGAACGGAATAACCTATCGCCATCAAAGTACACACGGTCCGTTGCGACCAGAGCCGGAGTCAGAATCCACGTCGCGACCACCAGGGCGAGCGCGGCAAAGTCATGATTCGTCCGCAGCAGGATTACCGAGACAAATGTCAGCAGCGCAGCCAGCGCAAAATAGCCGCCGGGCGAAACGCGAATGCTGATAGTTGACGCGCGCTTGCCCGCAGCGGTCCGCGCACGTGGCGTTTCGCGCAGGACTTGCAGCAGTTGCTTTTGTGTTGACTCGTTCATTAACTGAGGTGCTGGGTATCAGGTGCTGGGTATCAGGTGCTGGGTATCAGGTGTCGGATTTCGGATCTATCGTTCCTATTGGCCTTTTATTCAATCAAAGCGCTCTCTTCGAATCTGACACCCGACCCCTGACAGCCGGCACCCGACACCTGGCACCAGCCAATCATTTAGTCGCGCATTCCACCGGCACATTCAGCGAAAATGTTCCGCGCCCTGTGCCCGGCTTAGTGTATCGCAGGTCTGAAAATTGCACGATTGTTTGACTGACGCAGTCTTGCTCAGGCACGTGCGCAATCGGGAACCTGGCAAAATCGAGTAGGATGCCCGCGCGTCGATCCTTCGACGCAACGGAGGCAAGCTCTGCCGCCTGATTCGCCGGCTTCGCGTAACGTTCGATTCCTTCCGGTCCATCCGCTTGATAGCCATCGACGATCAGTTTTGGATCTGCAGCTGTTCGATCACCAAGTCTGACTGTAAACCGGTAAATCGCTCTGTCAGTTTCAGCGACGCAAAACCATCGTGTCGGATTCGCCAATGTCGGCATTGCGACGACCCGCAAAACGTCTTCGTGAAATTGCGATGCCGCTTGATTCGCAACCGAGTTTGCGGAAGCCAGCGCCTTGCGATGAGCCAGCGCCAGACCTCCCCAGTAAAAGATGACGAGTGCCAGCGCCGTCGTCGCGACAATTCGTTCCCTGCCGCGTACAAATCCAGTGAGCCGCACGATGCTGAAAACGAGCACTCCCACCAGCAGAATCATTCGCGCGGTGTCTGCGCCTTCCAGGCTGGGATCGCGGCGTGCGGCAACAATAAAGCTCAAAGTAACGAAGGCGGCGCCGAGCAACGCCCAGAGCACGACCTTTGGCCAGCGATCGCTAGTCGCGAGGAATGCCGCGCCGCCAACGACGAGCAGGATGAAAGGATCGACTATGAAAACCAGGTCGCCGTAAATCCAGCGCCCACTCCACGGCAGCAGCGGTCGCACTCCGTAGTTGTTTGTCCAGTCCATCAAGGGATGTGTGGCCGTCGCAATCGCAGAAGCCAGAAGCAAACCACGATAGCGCGACACAGCCTGGCGCCTCCTCAACCTTGACCAGGCACGTTCCCCAAGCCAAACGATCGCCGGAATGACGACGGCGAGAACGATCACGCCGACAATCGAATGTGTGATACCGCGGTGATGATGAAGATAATTCCAGCGATCGGTCGTGAGGCCGACAATGACATCGGAGTCGGGACTGTTCGCGGCGAGGACGCACACCGTGGTGGCCAGAGGAGACAGGCGTTCGACTCCCGCCTTGGCCGTGGTCAGGCCAACCAGAGTGTGCGTAAACGGATCCATGACGAAGCTTGTCGGCGCCTCAATGATTGGAGCGCAAGCGTCCCGCTTGCGTCGAATTTCCGGGATCAGCAACCGGGACGGTTGCGCTCCAGTCGCTTAGGTATGGAGGCTTACATTGAAAGGTCGGCGGGAGGAGGCGCCGGCAGTTGTTTGTGACGCTCGGGATCGAGCTTCAACAGTTCCTGAGTTGCATCACGGGACGCGGCCGATTCCGGTATCGGTTTGCCGTCTTTATCTTTCGCGGCGCGCGCGGCAGACACCATGTTGAAGAGCAAGTCCGCGGCTTCTTTGTTCTTACCCTGCTTTTCGTAGACCTTGGCGAGACGAAGATTCGCGCTTTCAGGCGTGACGATCTTCGCGTTCATTTTCGCAATCTCGCTGTAGAGCGCGGCGGCCTCGTCCAATTTGCCGTCAGACTCTTTCGTTTGCGCGAGGGCGAACTTCGCCAGGACCGCAGTCTCTCCGCTGCCACTGCTCAGCGACTGTAACTCGGCGACGCCCTTGTCGTGATCAGTTACGAGCAAGCTGCGGGCGATGAATAGTCTGGCTTCGGTGCGGTATGGATCGCCGTACTTGGCCGCGACTTTTTGAAATTCTTCAATAGCGCGTTGGGCGCGTGCCTGCTCAGTACTGAAGACCGGGTCTTTCGAATTTGCTGGAGGATTTGGGCTTATCTCCGCCCGCGCAATGGCAATCGCGCGTCCCATGGCCGCTTCGGCGTCTTCCGACTTCTTGTGCCACCAGCGGTAAATGCCGTATCCGGCCGCCGCCACCACTACCGCCGCCAGCACGACGTAGAGAATCTGCCGGCCGCGTCCAGAAACTCGGTCGGCCATGCGGTCGGCGAGCAGCATCGTGGTGTCGCGGAACTTATCGTGCTTTAGTTCGCGTGCGCGTTTCTTCTTGTATTTAGCCAAGGGACTTCCTTTTGCAAGTACACACGGTGACGTGCGTTCAAAATCGTGTATGATCGCGGAAACAGCGAATTTAACGGCGGGTCTGGAGGATGTCAAGGAGGCAGCCGTCGCAACTCGCACCCGCCGCGAAACATCGAAGTAACGGGATCAAGGCCTGATTTTGCCTTATGTTTACTTGGGAACAAATCGCGAAGCGTGGATGTCTAAATGGACGTCGGCCCGAGAAGCAGTCGCGGTCGAACGGTTTTAAGCTTCTCGTGGAAAGCCGTCCCCAGGGGGGCGCAGCGTGAGCTACGCAGAGCAAATCGCCATCCGCACCCAGGCGGAATTGAACGAAGTTGCCTCGGCAGGCCTGGTCGGTGTCCGTTCGACCGCGGGAGATTTGTTCCTTGAACGAGCCGAAGATCAGTTCCTTGAAAGATTGAAGCGCGGAGACGCGGCGGCATTCGAGCAGTTAGTCGCGGAACGGACAGGCGACATTTATGCCCTGCTCTTCAGACTGACGAGTGATGCCGAAGAGGCTCGCGACCTGACGCAGGAAACTTTTCTCCGCGCGTTCCAGGCGATTGAAAAGTTTCGCGGCGATGCCGATTTGAAAACATGGCTCTACCGCATCGCGATCAATCAGGCGCGGAACCGTTGGCGCTGGTGGCGACGACGCAAACGCGATGTGACGGTGTCGCTGGACGCGCCCGTCGGCGAGCGCGAACAGACAGTGGCCACGCGTTTGGAAGACAGGAACGCCCGCGATCCTGAGCAGGACACGCTCGCGCGCGAACGCGAACATCAGTTGCGCGAGGCCCTCCAGGAATTGCGCAGCGCGTACCGGGAAGCGGTAGTGTTACGCGACATTGAAGGCCTGACATATGAGGAAATCGCGGCGACGCTTCAGATCAATATTGGGACGGTAAAGTCGCGGCTGGCGCGTGGGCGACTGGAACTGCGACGAAAACTTGAAAGCTCTTTGTAAATTTAATTCGGTACGCATGGCTCCGGCATGCTGCACGCCAGAGGCGAGCGTACCGCAGGTGGATGGTTGGTCTGCCCCGGCTTCACGGAAAACTCGGTGCCAAAAGGGTCGAAGTGACGGTTCGGCGGAATGGACGGTGAGAAGATCGGACGGGTGAGTTTGAAAACGTGCCAGCAACAACACGTACGGTTCACTCAGGCGATTGACGAACCATTAAGCCCCAATCTTTTCGAGCCGGCGTTGCTCCAGGGAAGAGCGGCCGGGGTTGGCCAGCCATCCAATAGCATTTGGAGGATTTTGGATTTGCGAGTTGAGATCTTGCGTCGCAAATCAAAAATCAGAAATCAAAAATGCAATGTGACGAAATCCAGGAATTGCTTTCGCTCTATTGCGACGACGGCTTAGCCGAAGACGAGCGCACCCGTTGCGATGGTCATTTGGAAGTGTGTCCGGTTTGTCGAGATGAAGTCTCGCAGTTGCGCGCGCTTCGTCTGCGCCTGGCAGCGATGCCATCCGCGCTAGCTCCTGCGAATCTGGTTCCCGTAATTCAGAATGCGATGCGCGCCGAAGTAGTTGTGCAGCGCGCCCGGCGTCGAGCGCCCAGAAGTGAAGCCTTTTTCGATTTCATCTCGTTCTGGTTGGCGCCCCGTCCAATGCGTTACGCGTTCAGCTCGATCATGTCGATTCTGCTTTTTGGGACTGTCTTTATGGCCTTGCGCCCACACATGATTGCGCTGCACGAAGCGGCAAGCGCCTTTGACGCATTCAACCTCGCGAGCGCCGCCAGTTCGAGCGGTTACGACATCAACGAGCCGATCTCGTCGAGTAACTACGCGGCTTTGCGCGCGCCTTTTAACGCCGAATCACCGAGTCTGGATCCGAAAGGCGGCCTGGCCACGCTAAATCTTTCTGACGGTCACTCAGAGAAGGACGATATGGTGGTGGTGGCGGATGTTTTTAGTAACGGCTCCGCTTCGCTCGCGGACGTAATGCACGCGCCACGGGATCGGCGGATGCTCGACGATTTTCAGGCGGCGCTGAGAAGCAATGCGGCGTTCGTGCCGGCGTCAATCGATCGCCGGCCCGAGACTATGCGCGTGGTGTTTTCGATTCAGCATGTGGAAGTGCGCGATAGGAACTACTAAAAACGGACGTCAGAGGTCAGACATCCGAAGTTAGCTACTTACCCCTTCTGCCTTTCTGCCTTCTGCTTTCTGCTTTCTGCTTTCTGCCTTCTGACCGCCGACTTCTGCCTCCTGGCTTAAATCTCGCTTCGATAATTCCCTTCCGATTTTTCTTTCCCATCTTCGCGGTCATCGAAGGATACGTTTCCACTACTGCCGGCAGCTGTTGAGCTGCGATCAGTTTCTCCACGCGCTTGATCTCCTTTTCGGAAGCCTCGATTTCCATGAACCAGCCGTAGGGTAACTCGTCGATAACCACCTTCGCCTTGCCGACGTCCCAGCGCGTGCGCCGCTTCTCGTAAATCAAAGCCGGCGCAAAACCAATCCCGCGCAGAATCGCATCAGTTGCGTCAGCGTCGTTCACCCGCGTCTCATTTTCGTGCTGGTGTTTGATAGGAGACTTTGTGGGGATTCGTTCTTTAAAAGTCAGAATCGCTTCACCGTTAACCCGGCGCAGGCGCAGGGCGCGCAAACCAAATCCGAGATTGCCGCCGCGATAAATTGTATTCTCTTCATGCTCGAGCGGCTTCGGCTGCGAGCCAATCTCACGCAAACGCTTTTCAATCGCCCGGCGATCTTTCAGCGTCAGACGGTATTTTTTCTCAATCTCAATCGGCATTGTCGGAATTTCTGATTTGTGATTTTAGATTTTGACCGGCAAGCGAAGCATTTGCGATGAACGCGCCGATCAGAAATCATCAATCCAAAATCTAAAATGCTTCAGGCTTGTCTCACCCACTTCCACACTTCAGGTATGGTCGCCTTCTTTCCAGTCATCAACATGCCGACGCGATAAATCCGCGACGTCAACCAGATCAAACCGACGGCTGTGGCTAAACAAATCGCCAGAGACAACGCGATCTGCCAGAACGGCGGGGTTTCAGTGACGATCCGCACCAGCATCGTGATGGGCGCGAAGAACGGGAACATCGACGACCAAAAAGCCAGTGGCGAATTCGGACTGCGAATAATATTGAACGAGAGGAAGAGGCCGGCGATGAGCATCAGCACCACCGGCATCGCCAGTTGCCCGCCCTCCTGGGTCGTGGTCACCATCGTGCCGACCAGTGCGTAGATGGTTGCGTAAATGAAATAACCCATCAAGAAGTAGACGCCCAAATATAAAAAGAGCGTGGGCGGGATGTGCGGCAAGGCGATAGGCGAGCCTGCGATCACAACCGCTGAGAAGGTCACAAAGGCGACTCCCCAGATCGCAAACTGCGTCAAAGCCACCAGCGAAACCCCAATCAGTTTTCCCATCATCAGCGGAAACGGCCGGATTGATGAAAACAGGATTTCGGCGATCCGCGTTTCCTTCTCTTCGATTACGGCGCCCAGAACAACCTGGCCATACAGCAGCACACTCATGTAGATCAGAAACCCCACGCCAAAAACCAGATAGAAACCGGCTTGGCCCTTGTTCTCCTGGCCGCCAGATCCGAAGGTCTTGAGATCAATCGGCTGAGACGCGGTCTCAACAGATTTTTCGTCAATCCTTGCATCAGCCAGGCGTTGTCCTCTTACCGCCGCGCTAATTGCCCCTCGTACGTAGTTCGACGTGAAGGGGTCGCCGGCATTGCGGGCGCGAAATTCCGCTTCGCCTGTTTCGAGGAGGTTTGGCGGCAAGACGATGTAGCCATCAAGTTCGCGATCCTGGATTCTCGTTTCCAGATCTTTCTTCACCTCATCGATGGTGCGACCGTTGAGCGGGACTTCTTCGACCTGATAGCTACCGTGAAACCTCCGGGCTGCCTGGTTGATTTGTTCCTTGCGGTTGGTGTTTCCCACGGGCGGCTGGTCCCGCGTCTGCTCTTCATCGTCGTCAGGCTGCTTTCCGTTGATTAACTCTTTCTTCACCCGCGCGGACATCTTGCCGGTCTGGTCCACAATGGCGAGCCGTGTGGGCCCCCCGGATTTCATGCCAATCATCATCCCCGGAACAATAGTAAAACCAGCCATAACCAACGGGCCTAAAACAGTGGCAACGATAAAAAACCTCGTCCGCACGCGCTGCACATATTCACGTTTGACGACAGCGAGAAATTTTCTCATGCGGCCTCCCTTGCCTTTTCGATGAAGATGTCGTGCAAGCTCGGCTCGACCAATTCAAATTTGTTTACCGTCACCCCCGCATCAACCAGGCGCTTGAGCAGGATTTGCGGATTCGCGCCAGGCACCAGCAGCACCTCGAGCTCTTCACCATGTTGACGGGTGTTCGCGACCAGCGCGGGATCGTTGAGCAATCCATCGCCTCCTACTATCTGCAGAGCGACGGCGTTGCGCGCAAAGCTGCGGCGAATCTCGCGCAACGGCCCGTCCAGGACTTTGTGCGCGCGATTGATCATGCAAACGTCGTCACACAGCTTCTCGGCAATCTCCATCTGGTGCGTCGAAAGAATGATCGTTTTACCTTCCCCCTTGTTGTCGAGAATCGTCTGCTTCATCAGTTCAACGTTGACGGGATCGAGTCCCGAAAACGGCTCGTCGAGTATCAGCAAGTCGGGATCGTGAATCACGGCCGTGATGAACTGGACTTTCTGCTGCATGCCTTTTGAGAGTTCCTTAGCGCGCTTGTTCTTCCAGTCACTGAGTTGCAGCTTCTCGAGCCAGCGATCGATTCGTGCGTCTGCTTCTTTGCCGCGCACGTCTTTCAACTCAGCAAAGAACCGCAACTGCTCGCCTACTTTCATCTTGCGGTACAGCCCGCGCTCTTCCGGCAGATAGCCGATGCGATCCTGTAAACTTACTTTCATCGGCTGGCCAAACAACTCGATTCGTCCCGAATCCGGAATGGTGATGTTGACGATCATGCGAATCGTCGTCGTCTTCCCCGCGCCGTTAGGTCCAATTACTCCAAAGATGCGGCCGGGTCGGACTTGCAGACTGAGATCATCGACGGCAGTGAAGTCGCCGAATCGTTTGGTCACGTGTTCGAGGACGAGGGTGGGCTTTGTGTTGTCGGTCATTTTTGGGTGTCGTGTCGATTAGTGTTCGATGCGAAACGAAGAATACGTTCCCGAAGGGTCTAAGTTCAATTCTTCAACGTGATCGACACGCCCAAATCGTGGACCGGTCGCCAAATCATGCTTAAAGGCCTCGACTTCTGCCGGCGGTCCTTCGGCCAGCGCTTCCACCCTGCCGTCGGACAAGTTCTTCACATAGCCCACGATCTGGTGACGCGCGGCCGCGCGTTGCGCAAAGAAACGGTAGCCAACGCCCTGCACGTCGCCGGTGATGTAGAAGCGGCGCGCGACGCGACGAGGATGGGAAGAAACATCTAGCGACATTTAAAAATGCGGCCTGCGCCGCCGCGCGTTAGTTGAAAAGTTCCGATCTCAGTTTTCGAGTTCACCAGCGTAACCGTTAATGTCATTTTCTTGCCGTCGGTCCAGCCTGTATAGCTCGCGCGCTCGCCGCGTTGCTCCTCGTCACTGCGAACTGGGCCACCGTGCTCTGCCGTATGTTCACCGCGCAAACTAAACCGACCGCGACTGTCGATCTTCAGCGGGCCGCCAATTGTTCCGTTCGCACAATCGTATTCGATGCGCGCTGAACCGTTCACGATCGACAGTCGAATGTGCTCGCCACCCCAGTTCCCGTTGGCAATTGTACGTGGCTTCTTTGCTTGCGCGACTGTAATTAAGCCGAAGCCGACAATTGCACTCACCAAAAATAGCCTTACTTTCTTTGCCATCTTGCTACGCTCCCGAAAACGGTATTACTGCAAAAACGGGAGAGATAGTCTAGTTGTAAGATTCTAATTGGACGTGCGGAGTGGCCTATTTCAACTCCACTATCGCGATTCCGCCCGCGGGAATTGTCAGTTGCACGCTCGCTCCATCTGAAACCGAAAGCTTCGAGTCAGTAAGCCATTCCGTCGCGGATGAAATCCTCTGACTTCGCAAACGAATCGTCACACTGGCAGTCGCGGTTCGATCGGCTTGCGCCATTCCCTGCTGTGGTTTGTAGACGCCATTGTCGTTCAAGAGAGTGACTACCCACCCATTTGAATTTCGATTGACCAGGTATTCGACATCGCCTTCCACCTGGGCGGGCGTCGCATTACTGGTTAGGTGCGCGAGCAAGTGAGCGACGAACGCCGGCATCCGTTCATCTTCACCGAGCAGCTCGGCAACGGCAACGAATATCAGCTTGCCGCGTCCAACTTTGTTCACCGTCACCAGCGGGTCAGCTTGATCGGAATCGGTGACCATTAGCGGCTGCGCGGCTGTGAGATCGACGCGATCGTATCGGAAGATTCCACCATCAAGATCCGCTGTGGTCACGCCGGGCAACAGACATCGCGCGTTGTGGGCTTCCCCGGTCTGACCTTTCTCACGAACGCCCAGCAGAGACATTGAGAGTCCTTTGGTTTGCCCGGCGTTGAGCACAACTACGCCGCCGCCACGAACAAAGTCTTCAAGTTTCTTCGCCCACGCTGGCGTCCAATTGATTTCTCCACCAACGACGACGGCACGATACGAATCGATCGCCTCTTTGTGCGCATCATCGGCAACCAACACATCAAAGATATTTCCAAAGACTCCGGGCACAAACGCCTGCCGCTCGCCGCTGGCCGGTTCGCCCTCGCGCACCAGTCCCGGGTAATAAGCAGCGCCAAACAACTCTCTCAGCGCGCGGTCGCTGCGATTGATCGGAGAGACTCCCAACGCCCATTGCGGATAATCCGTCATGTCCCACCCGTGCGCCGGATCGAGCAGAAAAGCGATCGGCGTGTACGGGCTGCCGCGATCGGGATGCCTATTAGCAAAGCGGACGAACTCGTCGGTGATGCGTCCAAGTGGATTCAATTGAAAGGGATGCTCGCCCGGACCGGGTTTGAAAAACTGATCGAAGCCCTGCTCGAGATAGATCGCCGATGCACCGGACATGTAATACAAGTAGTAACTCTTTCGATACCACGACAGGGACGGCCCCATCGTCGCCCCGTATCGCGAGTGAAAGAAATTATCGGGCCCGGCGAAGTTCTGTGCTTTGGTAAACGTGGTCGCCGTGTCCCCAAAGTTCGGCGCGTGATAATAAGCGAACGCTCCGCCAAATTGGCGGGCCGCC